>JANWIS010000026.1 GCA_025449775.1 Ignavibacteriaceae bacterium | reverse complement strand
TTTAGCAAAGAGTTAAGTCCAGAATATTCAAATTGAAATAAATATGATAATGCAAGTTTTCTGGAAGCCAAATCAGAATCGGATTGAAACGTACTTATAGTATGATTTAACATTTCATCTCCATATGCTTCAATTAAATAGATCATTGAAAAATAACGTAGATAATCATCAGAACTGCTATTCCAAATATCGATCAAAATGTTTTTTGCCTGCACTTCGGCTTCAACAACATTTTCTATTATTTCCTTTAGTGCTCTAAATGCGTATAGATTCAAATTAACTATGCCATCCCTATCTATTAAATCAAACACATAACTGTATGTATCGTACTCTTCGAGTTTAAATAATAAATATGTAGCGTGGACTTTTTCAGTTAGTGGATCTAATGGATATTCTTCATTAGAAAAGTTATCCGCCCGATTAATATAGTCGATCAACCTATGATGAAGTTGAGGATCCTGAAATACTAATAATGCATCTAAAAATTTCGCTTGCACTATTGGTGGTTTGGATTCATATAATTCATCAATCGGATCATAACCTTCATTAATATTTTTAATAATAATCTCATCGGTAGCAGGTATAGTTATAAAAACATCATCATTATATAGGTCTTCAATTAATTCTTCTACCCCCTGTGCTGAAATTGAATATCTGAATAAAATAAATATTAAGAAAAAAATATTCTTTCTCATTTTATACCTCTTTCAATCACATTTGTTATTAATTGCGTCTTCATAAGCTTTTATTATTTTTTGAACGGTTTCCCGATCATGAAGCTTAATCTCCAACTGTTTATGTTTTTCTTTTGTAGCATCATCATCTGGGGATAAGTATTCATCCAAGAGAAAACTTTCTTTGTATGGATTCCAGAATTCACTGAAGAAGAGATTTTTTATTGACGAGAGCATTTGTGTTTTAGCATCTTCATCATCTATGAAATCTATACAATCATTACTTATTTCAAGTGGAATATTATAGTAACTATTTTTATACTTATTAATATAACTTTGCCAATCATTTTGATGTTGGGTTTCATGTGAATCTAATATTTCAGTAAAAACAAAACCGTCCTGTATGCCGGAACCAAAGTATGTCTTATGTGCTTCGATTGAGGCCAATAATTTTGCACACTCACTCGTTTGCATATTTTGAATTTGCTCAATGTTATAAACAAGTGTTGCATTCCAAGTTTGAGGATTTGTAATGTTATCAGCACAAATAGTTTTAATATAGTTTAGTGTAATATTTTCGGTCAGTTCAAATTTCCACTCTTGAGTTTGTTCATCAAAACAGACTTCAATATCTGAAGTTGAAATATTCTTAAATAAATTTGTCGATTCACTAGCTCTTAAGCCCGGACTAAAAAATGCAAGTCTATTTGGATTATCCTCACATTCTTCATCAGAAGTAAATGACGGGGGCTGATGTTCTAAAATTAATTCTGGCATTTCTTCCGTAAAACCACTTGGGCAATCATCGGCTGCATTCGGACAATCTGGTGGTGTTGTGGCAGTAAATTTAAGAGTAGTTGCATTAAACCATTGTTGAAAGTTTGGATTGTATGCCTCAATATTAAATTCATTATCTCCCAAATCAGTTAACCGGGTTTCTGCTCCTATAAACTGCCCGTTTTCACAATGCGAATAAACTGTAACAGTCACGGGGGTTGAAGCAGGCACACCATTTATTATCCAGCTACTTTGTATGAATGGACATCCAGCTCCACATATACATTGTCTTACTACTATTTGTCCATCTGCTTCAATCATTACTTTTCTTATCCGGTTATTTATTATAGCTCCTGAATTAACATTGCCTGTGATCTTTCCGTAAAACGGCATAGTCAGAGTTTCCTCATCAGGGCTTTCTGTTTCATAAAGTGTAATCTCATCTTTTATTACTACTTGTGCAAACATATTTATGTTAAAAATAATTATTAATAAAAAAAGAAATTGTTTATACATAGCAGGCTCCATCAGAAAAGAAAATTGACACAGCAGCAAGCATCGTATTAAAAGAGCAGAAATAGTTTACAGACATCATCAGCAGTTCAGGAATCAGGTTAAGCGAATACTTTTCCCTATATGCTCGGGATTTATTTCAACTTCAAACTAAATAAATCCCCCAAAAAAAATCAAGAGCTGTGCCAGTATTTTTTTAATTTATATTCGGAAATTGTTATTAAATGCGTAATGATTATTTTTATTCACACAGAAAAAGGAGTATTATAAATGAAATACTGGCTTTTCAAAACAGAGCCTGAAAGTTTTTCAATCGAAGATCTTAAGAAAAGTAAGAACCAGACTGCATTCTGGAATGGAGTGAGAAACTACCGGGCTAGAAATATCCTGAGAGATGAAATAAAAAAAGGTGATGGCGTTTTATTTTATCATAGCAGTACGGAACCGCTTGCTGTTTTGGGTTACTGCGAAGTTGCGAAAGAAGGATATCCCGATCACACGCAGTTTGATAAAAATAATATACACTATGATGATAGAGCAAAGAAAGAATCACCAACCTGGTTTATGGTTGATATAAAACTCATAAAAGAATTTAAAAATCCAGTAACACTCGGACAGATAAAAGCAAATGCGAAATTAAAAAATATAACATTGATTCAAAGAGGAAACAGGTTATCGGTAATGCCGATTACAAAAAGTGAGTTTGAAGAAGTTTTGAAGATGGGAAGTTAGTACAGCTGTCACGGTAGGACCGTGACAGCAAAACAAAATTACGGCTTAATCTTCCATGCCAAAACCAACCCACCAAAGAACCAGCTAAGAATTCCATCAGCAAAATTCACCAGTGTATAGCCCAATGGAAATCGCCACCAGTTCCATTCCATAAAAGGATACATAAATCCTGCGAAGACTCCAAGCATCATTACGAATATTACTCTTCTCCGGAACGATGGATTCTGTGCAAGCGTCATCATTAAAAGTGCTGCTGCGATAAACGCAGTTATAAAATTCAGAATAAATCCTTTTATAAAATTTGCTGCCGGCATCGGGTCGCTTCCATCGGGATGATAGACCATTATAAATAACGGACCGGCAAGATGTTTCTCTTTCCACGCTTCCATCCCAGCTTCTGAATGATCGACAGGATATCCGGGATAAACATAAACTCCGGGCTTGGTGATAGTTGCATCCATCTGCTGAACAACAGTTTCATCCGGCAGATTAAAAAGGTCTATCATATGCCATCCGATAACCATCCACGAAATTGATGACCAGATAAAAATTGCAACTGCTGCAAGCAGTGATGGTAAAATAATTTTTTGCATAACGCCTCCTATAAAAAGTGTTTAATGATTTATTATTCTTCTGAATCCTCTTTCGACCGGTTTAGAATTGCTGGTGGAAGTGACTTGCTTGTCTTTGCACCAAGCTCTTTTATTTTTTCAGCGCGACTAACTAAATTCCCTCTTCCATCAGTCAGCTTGTTCATTGCTTTATCGTAGTTATCTTTCACTGCGATTAATCCCTTGCCAACAGAAATAAGGTCTTCAACAAATGCTGTAAACTTATCAAGCATATCTCCGCTTTGTTTTGCAATTTCCATTGAATTTTTGTTTTGCTTTTCCTGTCTCCATATACTTTCAATTGTTCTTAATGTAGCTAAAAGAGTTGAAGGACTTACAATCACAATATTCATTTCAAAGGCATCATTAAATATTGATTGATCATTCTGAACAGCCAGTGCAAATGCTGGTTCAATCGGCATAAACATCAAAACAAAATCAAGACTTTCGAGCTCATAAAGATTCTGATAATTCTTCGAGCTTAAATTTTTTATATGAGACCGGATTGAATTTGTATGTTCACGAAGTGCAAGCTGTTTCTGATTTTCATCTTCACTTGAAATAAATTTTTCATAAGCATTCAATGAAACTTTGGAATCAATCACGATACTTTTATTTTCTGGCAGCTTGATAATAACATCAGGCTGAAATCTTTTTCCTGATTCCGAAGTTATACTTTCCTGCACAACATATTCTCTTCCTTTAACCAATCCGGATTTTTCCAGAATACTTTCAAGAATAAACTCACCCCAGTTTCCCTGAGTTTTACTTTGTCCTTTTAATGCTTCAGTAAGATTTTTTGCTTCCTGCGTAATCTGCTGATTCATATCTTTCAGCATCGAAAGCTGTTCACGAAGGGAAGCGTGGCCTTTTATACTTTCTTTGTTAGTCTCTTCAACTTTACTCTGAAACTCGTTTATCTTTTCTTTTAAAGGATTGAGAATTTCTGAAAGATTTGTTTTACTCTGCTTAGAAAATTCATCTGTCTTTTCTTTAAAGATTTTGTTAGCGAGATTTTCAAACTCCTTTGTGAATTTTTCCTGGAGCTTTTCTATTTCAGCCTTTTGTTCTGACAATTTCTGCTGAAGATTTGTGTAATCTGATTGGAGTGATGCAAGTTTTGAATTCAGCTCGAGAACTTTTTGCCTTTCCGAGTTTAAATTTTTCTCGAGATTAGATTTGTCTTGTTCGAGGATTTGACTTCGTTCTTCAATTCTTCCAGCTTCACCTTTTAATTTTGATGATGCAATAAACCAGGCAGCAAAACCGCCAACGACTAAACCAACTATTAAAAAAATAATTTCCATTTATGAGTTTTAATTTTAATCGCAATAGAACTCTGATTTAACGGATTTACGCAGATTTAATCCGTTCAAATCTGTACGATGTGTTTGATCCGTGTTCCATTTTTTACTCTAATGAACCTACAGTTTTTTCTACTTCATCCAAAATCTCACACGATTTTACAAGCACTTTCATTTTATTATGATCAGGATAAAGCGGACGATCTATATCCAAAAATTTGACATGTTTCCGGATAACTTCTTTAGCTTTTGCAACACCTTTTCCCGTTGTATGATTACGAAAATCAAGCGCCTGTGCAGCAGCCATAAATTCAATTCCTAAAATTCCAAAAGCATTATCAAGAATCTGTGCATTCTTTAAAGCTGTGTTCATTCCCATTGAAACAAAATCCTCCTGGTCTGCTGCCGCCGGAATAGATTGAATAGAAGCAGGCATAGAAAGAATTCTCTGTTCAACAATTAATGAATCGGCTGTGTACTGACTCAACATTAATCCGGAAAACATTCCAGCACCTTTTGTTAAGAAAGCGGGAAGACCAACACTCAAAGCAGGATTGTTCAACCTGTTCATTCTTCTTTCAGATAATACACAAATCATTGTCACTGCAGCTCCGATCATATCCATCGGAAGAGAAACAGGAGTTCCCTGGAAATTTGCACCGGTTAAAGTTACTTTGTCTTCAGGAATAAAAATCGGATTATCGCCGACTCCGTTCAGCTCAATTTCAATTTGTGTTTTTGCAAAAGTAACTGCA
>JANWIS010000025.1 GCA_025449775.1 Ignavibacteriaceae bacterium | reverse complement strand
ATTTTTGGATTAAGAATTCCGTGGATCTTTCAACGGGCACCAACTGATTTTAATCCTTCATCCGGGTTGTTTGAAGCAACAGGAACTATGATTGATTTGCCAGCGATATTAATTACAATAATAATTACCATAATCCTGGTAAAAGGAATAAAGGAAAGTGCTGGCTTTAATGCAACATTTGTTATAATCAAACTTACGGTTGTACTGTTTGTAATTGCTGTCGGCAGTTTTTATATCATCCCTGAAAACTGGGAACCATTTGCACCTTTCGGTTTATCTGGAATTAGTTTCTTTGGAACTACGTTATTTGGTGAAACAGATTTAGGCGGTGCACCGGTTGGAATGCTGGCTGCTGCTGCAACAATTTTCTTCGCATACATTGGCTTTGATTCAATTTCAACTCACGCAGAAGAAGCAAAAAATCCTAAGCGAGATGTACCGATTGGAATAATTGCATCTTTAGTCATCTGCACAATTTTATACATTGCGGTTGCAGCAGTACTTACTGGAATGGTTCCTTATGATAAAATTAATATAGATGCTCCGGTTTCGAATGCATTTGCATATGTTGGTTTACCTTGGGCACAATTTCTTATATCACTTGGTGCTTTGGCTGGAATAACTTCAGTACTTTTGGTGATGATGCTCAGTCAGCCGAGAATATTTTTAGCGATGGCGCGTGATGGCTTGGTTCCACCAAGTATTTTTGGAGCCGTCCATGAAAAATTCAGAACTCCATGGAAATCTACTATCATAACCGGAATTTTTGTTGCGATCTTAGCCGGTTTATTACCACTTAGAATTTTAGCTGAACTGGTTAACATCGGGACTTTGTTCGCATTTGTAATTGTCTGTGCAGCAGTTTTGATAATGAGAAAATTACATCCAGAAGCCGAAAGACCGTTCCGTGCACCATGGGTACCATTTATTCCTGTGATGGGAATTTTAAGTTGTCTTATGCTGATGTTTTCTCTGCCAGAAGAAAATTGGTTTCGTCTATTTGTTTGGCTCGCGATTGGAATTGTAATCTATTTCTTTTATGGAAGAAAACACAGCGCATTGAGGAAAAGAAACGCAGATTAATTATAAAAATATTTGGTTGCTTTTTAAATCTGTATTGTGTACATGATTTTGAAGTTTATCAAGTTTATTAAATGATTTAGTTAGGAATATTAGACAATCGTTTCAGACCTGAATTAGTTGAAATCTATGCTACTAATCACAACTAACTATAAACAGTTATGTTGTTATTTGCTGATGCTCTATAATTCAATATATTTCGTCCTCAATTTTTCAATAATCATTACCTGAAATTCAAAAAAAATGGAAACAAAGACGGCTGATTTGTCATCTTTAAAAATCGATCGTTCGCATAAAGATGATCGGCCAAGTTCAAAATCCAAATATATAACTCTTGCAGTGGTTTTAGTTGTGATAGTTGTTTCGGTGTTATTGATCTATCCAATTTTATTTGCTGAAACAGTAGAAGTTAAACTGACTTCCGTAGTTCTTCAATCTTCTGCACAGACTAATGCAGTATTGACGGCAAGCGGTTATGTAGTTGCGCAAAGACAAGCTTCAGTTAGTTCTAAAGGAACCGGGGTGCTTGTTTTTCTTGGTGTAGTTGAAGGTGACAGAGTAAAAAAGGGACAGATAATTGCAAGACTCGACGACCGCGATATAGTTGCTCAACTCGATGAAGAAAAATCCAGTCTTCAATTCTACCAGGCTCAGTTAAAGGAAGCAGAAAATAATTACAATCGTGAAAAAGAATTATTCAACCGTGGACTTACTTCTCAGCAAGCTTTGGATGCAGCAGAAACCGAGCATAATACTTTGCTCGCAAATTTAGGTATTGCCGAGGCGAGAATAAGAGCTGCGGAAGTTTCATTGGAAAATATGATAATCCGTTCTCCGTTCGATGGGACTGTTCTTACAAAGAATGCAGAAGTCGGAGAAATTGTTGCCCCATTTGGAGCTAGCACAACTTCGCGTGCTGCTGTTGTTACAATTGCTGATATGACTTCATTGATGATTGAAGCAGATGTTTCTGAATCAAACATTGACAGAATAAAAACTGAGCAGGACTGTGAAATAGTTCTGGATGCTTATCCTCAAAAAAGTTATCCTGGATTTGTTTTTAAAATCGTACCAACTGCTGATCGTTCAAAAGCAACAGTTATGGTCAAAGTTGGTTTCAAAGAATACGATTCGAGAGTGCTTCCTGAAATGAGCGCAAAAGTTTCTTTTCTTTCAGGAACCGTGGATTCAAAAATGTTAAGTGAAGAAAAATTTTTAGTGGTGCCTGTGTCTGCTATAAAAGATGAAGATGGTTCTGTTATTGTTTACAAAGTTGAAGATGATCTGGTGGTTCCAGTTTCAATTAAAACCGGAAGAAAGATTGGAAGTTATATCGAAGTTGTTTCAGGCTTGGAAGCAGGGGATAACATCATCGAAAAAATAAGTGATGAAATTACAGCGGGAATAAAAGTTAAGATTGTTCAACAATAATTTTTTGGAGTTTCAATGTCAGCAATAATTCAAGTTCAGAATGTTTCTAAATCATATTGGCGTGACAGCTTTGAAGTACCTGTCCTAAATGACCTTTCACTGGAAGTTAATCGCGGAGATTTTGTTGCACTAATGGGTCCTTCAGGTTCCGGTAAAACTACTTTGCTGAATATGATTGCAGGAATAGATCGTCCATCAAAAGGAAAGTTGATTGTGGACGGAACTGATATTTCAACTTTAGGTGAATCATCACTTGCAAAATGGCGATCAGCGAAAATTGGATTTGTATTTCAGTTCTATAATCTAATCCCTGTACTAACTGCTTTTGAAAATGTTGAACTTCCTCTTCTACTTACAAAGCTTTCAAAAGCCGAAAGAAAAAAACATGTTGAAACTGCGCTTGGAATTGTTGGACTCGGTGACAGGATGCATCATTCACCTAAACAACTTTCTGGTGGACAGGAACAGCGTGTTGCAATTGCCCGTGCAATCGTTACAGATCCTGTAATACTTGTTGCGGATGAACCAACTGGTGATCTTGATAAACATTCTGCGGAAGAAATTTTAACCCTTATGGAAAGACTTAATAAGGAATTTCATAAAACTATTCTCATCGTAACTCACGATCCTCATGCTGCTTCAAGAGCAAAAATAATTCGTAACCTTGAAAAAGGAGATTTAATCCCGGAGGTTGCATGAAAGTTTTAAAATTAATTATTAAAAATCCTTTAAGGCATAAACTAAGAACAACGCTTACAATTCTTGGAATTGCAATAGCTGTAATTTCATTCGGACTTTTGCGTACTGTAGTTACCGCCTGGTATGTAGGAGTTGAAGGATCATCGGCAAACAGATTAATAACACGTCAGGCAGTATCTTTTATTTTTCCTCTTCCATATTCTTATCGTGATAAGATTGCCCAGATTGAAGGCGTAAAAAATCTGACTTATGCAAACTGGTTTGGCGGAGTTTATATAGATAAAAATCAATTCTTTGCAAGGATAGCCGCCGATGCTGAAACAATTTTTGATGTTTATCCTGAGTTTATGCTCACTAAAGATGAACTTGAAACATTTAAGAGGGAAAGAAATTCTTGTATTCTTGGTGAAGGTATTGCACGACAGTATAATCTTAAAGTCGGTTATATAATGACACTTGAAGGAGATATTTATCCCGGTAACTGGGAATTTATTGTCCGTGGAATTTACAGACCAAGAGATAAAACAACTGATGCATCACAAATGATTTTTCACTGGAATTATGTGAATGAACGTATGAAAGAAGATATGCCTGAACGGTCAGGAGATATCGGATGGTATATTGTGCAGATTGAAGATCCGGCAAAGTCTGCAATCATTTCCGAACAAATTGATGCACTCTTTAAAAATTCTCCTGCTGAAACAAAAACAGAAACAGAGCGTGCTTTTCAGCAGGGATTTTTAGCTGCAACAAGTGCTATCATCGATTCAATGAATGTCATTTCATTTATTATTGTTGGAATAATAATGCTGATACTTGGCAACACAATGATAATGGCAGCAAGAGAAAGAACTCGTGAATATGCAGTATTTAAAGCACTCGGGTTTTCCGGTAAACATCTTACTCAAATAATTTTAGGTGAATCACTTTTTATTTCTGCTGTCGGTGGTGGAGTCGGACTTGTTTTAACATTCCCTATTGTAGTGGCATTCGAGAAGGTTATCCCAAAGGGATTTTTCCCGGTTTTCCAGATTGAGCCGATTACAGTGATACTTGCAGTTAGTGCTGCAATCTTAATTGGTATCGCTGCAGCAATTTTCCCGATTCAACGGGCTTTAAGCACAAAAATAATTGATGGTTTCAGATTCGTTGGTTAATAAATTTTTAATAACTGCATAGAATATTAATCTGTGGAGAAAAAAAACAAAGGTATGATATGAAAATTCCTTTAAAATATGTTGTTAGAAATTTCAAAACACGTAAGCTAACTACTATAATTACAGTTGCAGGAATTGCATTGGTAGTTCTTGTTTTTACTGCAGTGCTTATGATGGCTTACGGAATACAAAAAACACTTGTTTCAACCGGGTCGCCTGAAAATGTAAAAATCGTACGTAAATCTGCACAGGGTGAAATATCAAGCATCATTGATGCTGAAACTCAAAGTATAATACGGGCACTTCCTCATATCGCAAAATCTACGGAAGGAGGCGAACTTATTTCATTCGAACCGGTAATTGTAATTACCCTTGATATTATTTCCGGAGGAATGAGCAATGTAACTTTAAGAGGAGTTTCTCCGTCGGTTTACCAGCTTCGTCCGCAAATAAAAATAATTGAAGGAAGAAATATTACATTTGGTTCACGTGAATTAATTGTCGGTGAATCTATTGCGAATAAATTTAAAGGCTCACAGGTAGGAGAAAAAGTAAAAGTCGCAGGAGATTTTTGGACGATAGTAGGAAAATTTACAACCGATGGAAGCGGATTCGATTCTGAAATGTGGACTGATGCACTACAACTTATGAATGCTTTTAAAAGAGGTAACAGTGTTTCTTCAATAACTTTGAAACTGGATGATGTGAATAATTTCCAGGATTTTAAAAAAACTTTTGAAGCTGAACGTCGTCTCGAACAGTTTGAAGCTAAAACCGAACAGAAATTTTTTGAAGAGCAATCTGAACTGCTTGCAGGATTTATAAGAATACTCGGAATATTTATTACCATCATTTTCAGCGTTGGTGCAATTATCGGTGCTATGATTACAATGT
>JANWIS010000024.1 GCA_025449775.1 Ignavibacteriaceae bacterium | reverse complement strand
TGAAAGCTAACGATGTTGAATTTATAGGTGGAGTTAATGAATTAGAACCGGTGATCACAGGTGATAAACTTTTTGGTGTCAGAATAGGTAAAAAGTTTATTGAAACTGATTTAGTACTCTTAAGCATCGGATTTGAACCTGATACAGAGCTTGCTCGTTATGCAAAAATAGGAATTGGAAAATCAGGTGGGATTAAAGTTGACAAATATCTAAAAACTTCGGAGCGATTTTTTTATTCAGCCGGAGATAATACAGAAGTTGTAAATGCTGTTACAGGAAGACCTGATTAGATTCCACTTGCAACTATCTCTTATAAGCTGGGACGAATTGCAGGAGAAAATGCTTCAGGTGGAAATGCTGCTTATGAACCTTTTGTAAAAAATATCAGCGTGAAGATTTTTAATAAATATTTTGCTTCGGTTGGATTATCATGCTCTGAAGCGATTAAAAATGGGATTAATATTGACGATATATATGCAGATGCTCATAATCTTGTGGAAATTATGCCCGGAAGTGAAACTGTTCGGGGAAAAATATTAGTTGAAAAAAATAGTAATCGGTTAGTTGGTGCAACTTTTTTAGGTGGGAAAGAAGTTTCGGGTTATGCTGATCTTTTATCTGCGTTAATAAAATTAAAAACTCCCGCATCAATGCTTTCAAAAATAGATTATAATTATACTCCGCCTTTGTCTCCGTTTATAAATCTTCTTAACATTGCGGGAAAAAAATCAAATAAAAAATAGAAATCTTAATTAATGAAAAAAGATATTTATAAAAATTTCAAGCTGATAGATCATCCACTTATTAAAAAAGATATTACCATTTTACGTGATAAAAATACCAACACAGAAATATTCAGGTCTGCGGTTTCGAGAATATCAAACATCCTGGCTGTGGAAATCAGCAAAAATTTTTCACTGTCCGGAACAAAAGTTCAAACTCCTCTTGAACGAACAAATGGGTTTGAATTAAAACAGGAAATTATTTTGGTTCCGGTTCTTCGTGCTGGCTTAGGTATGGTTGATGGGTTTTTACAAATTATTCCTGATGCAAGCTTAGGGCATATCGGATTGGAAAGAGATGAAAAAACCCTAAGACCAAATGAATATTATTTAAAAACTCCCGGCAATTTAAATAGAGCCGAAGTGATTCTTCTCGATCCAATGCTGGCAACAGGAGGCAGTGCTTCTGCAGCAATTTCTTTTCTTAAAAAAAGGGGAGCAAAAAAAGTAGTTTTTGCATGTCTCCTTGCAGCACCAGATGGAATTAAAAAATTATTTAAAGATCATCCCGGTATAAAAATTTTTGGCGCCGCACTCGACAGGCAGTTAAATAAAAAAGGTTACATACTTCCCGGATTAGGTGATGCAGGAGACCGGACTTTTGGCACTATTTAAATTTCTGTTCTTTCTCTTTTTATTTTGCCAGACAGCTTCCTATTCACAGGTTTATCCTGATAGACAAATAGACTCTTTGCTACGTGCAGGAATAACTTCCATTGTTAACCAGGATTATTCCACCGCTGAAAAGTATTTTACTTCTCTCGATAAAAAATTTCCGGATATCCCTTTTGGAAAAATTTATTTGGCAGCGAACAAAATTGCTGAAGAATATGATTATGCAAAAGAATTCGATGAAACTTTTATTGTCAACAAACTGGAAGCTGCAAAAGAACAAGCTGAAAAATTAATTGAAGAGGATGAAAATAATAGCTGGTACAAGTATTTTTATGCACTTGCAGAAGGATATTCATCTTACTTTGATGCGATAAATGAAAGCTGGTTCTCTGCATTAACAAGCGGTGCCAATTCGATCGATGCATTTGAGGAAATACTTGCTGCCGATAATAATTTCTACGAAGCTTATATTGCTATCGGCACTTTTGATTATTGGAAAAGCAGGAAGCTGGAATTTATGGACTGGCTCCCATTCAACAATGACACAAAGAAGAATGGAATTGAGAGACTCATTGTCGCAATCGATTCATCGAGTTACAATTCATACCTGGCAATCAATTCGTTAATATGGATTTACATCGATCAGAAAAAATATTATTCAGCAATCAAAATTTCGGATAAAGGTTTAAATGAATTTCCGAATTCAAGATCATTTAAATGGGGAAAAGCGAGAGCGTATGAAGAAATTGATCCTTTAAAATCAATTGAGCTTTATAAAGAAATATTAACTTCTTATCCAACTCATCTTAACTCAAATTATAAAAATGAAATTGTTCTAAAACATATTATCGCTCAGCAGTATGTGAAGCTTGGAGAAAATGAAAGGGCAATAAAGTACTGCGATGAGATACTCTCGATTAAAAATATTCCAACAGAAATTTCAGACGATTTGAGTGAGAGGATTGAACGTGTTAAAAATCTGAAAAAGGAACTGACAAAAATTAACTGAACCTATCTCATCTACCAGCCTGACTTTAACATCTCGTTAAATTGCTGTAAATTATTACAGGAAACTTGCTTTAATTGGAGAATGATTTTATGAGCATAGAGAACCCTAAACATCAAAAAATGTTAGCGGATCTTCTTGCAGTCTGCCGAAAAAATTTGCCTAAAGTTAACGAAGGAATGTTAACCAAAGCATTCGAGTTTGCGCTTGAAGCACATAAGCATGATTTAAGGGCTTCAGGTGAACCATACTTTTCCCATCCTTATGAAGTTGCAATGATTGTTGCTGAAGAATTCCCGCTTGATGATATCACTGTAGTGAGCACACTTTTGCATGATGTTGTAGAGGATACCGATTTTGATTTGAATTTAATGACTAAGGAATTTGGAAATGAAGTCACTGAAATCGTAGACGGTGTTACAAAGATAAGCGGTATCTTCAAAGGACAGGATATAACGAAGGCAGAAAATTATCGTAAGATGCTTCTCTCGATGGTGAAAGATGTCCGTGTTATTCTTGTAAAGTTTGCAGACAGATTGCACAATATGCGTACGCTCGAATTTGTTACTCCCGATAAACAGAAAAGAATTTCACAGGAGACTCTGGAAATTTATGCTCCGTTTGCAAACAGGTTTGGACTTGCACGTGTTAAATGGGAATTAGAAGATCTTTCGTTCAAATATTTGAATAGGGAATTGTATGAGGATCTTGTTAAAAAGGTAAAGAGTTCCCGTAAAGAAAGAGAAACATATATTAAAAGATTTTCTGATCCCGTAAAGAAAAAACTTGATGAGTATAAACTTGAATATGAAATGGGAGGAAGACCAAAACATTTTTACAGCATTTACCGGAAGATGATGAAGCGAGGTAAACCATTTCAGGAAATTTATGATTTGTTCGCTGTGAGGATTATTCTCGAAACTGAGAATGCAAATGATTGTTACACAACACTTGGAATTGTTAATCAAATGTATCTTCCTGTCCCAGATCGATTTAAGGATTATATATCCATTCCAAAAAATAATAATTATCAGTCCATTCATACCACTGTAATCGGACCGGAAGGAAGACTTGTTGAAGTGCAGATAAGAACAAAAAAAATGCACGAAATTGCCGAGCGTGGTCTTGCAGCTCACTGGAGGTATAAAGAAGATAAATCAACTTCAGACAAAGACCTGGATAATTGGCTCAACTGGATACGGGATATTTTTGAAGGTGCAGGAAAAGATGAAACGAGAAGAGAGATACTCGAAGATTTTAAACTTAATCTTTACCAGGACGAAATTTATATCTTCACACCTAAAGGAGAATTAAGAAGACTTCCAATTGATTCGACTCCAGTGGATTTTGCTTTTGATATTCACAGCAACATTGGTTATCAATGTATCGGAGCCAAGATAAATGGTAAAATAGTTCCGCTCGATACCACATTAAACAGTGGAGACCAGATTGAAATAATAACTTCTAAAAATCATCACCCAAATAAGAACTGGCTGAAATTTGTAAAGACTCAGAAGGCAAAATCTGCAATCAGGAAATGGTTGAACAAGGAAGAAGAAAAAATTGTCAAACAAGGAAAAGAAATCTGGGATAAAAAGCTAAAAAAATTAAAACTCTCATTTACAACTAGCGACGTTTCGAGAATTGCCCGCAAATATAAGTATGATAATAATTCACTATTCTACCAGGCAATTGCCCAGGGAAATGTGAATCTCGATAATATTTTGATCGATGCAAGATCAAAAACAGGTGAGGAGCATGAGAAAATTCTTGAGTTTGAAAAATTTGCAGACATTGCACGAAAAGATGCAGGAGGTATTTTAGTCGATGGAAAATCATCAGGCATAATGTACTCGTATGCAAAATGCTGCAATCCTATCCCCGGTGATCCTGTAATTGGCTACATCACTATCGGAGAAGGAGTGAAGATACATAGAAAAACCTGTAGCAATCTTTTAAACCTCTCAAAAATTGATGCTGATAAATTAGTTTCGGTTCAGTGGCCAGGTACTGACGGAACATTATTTGTAGCAGGGTTAGTTATGCGAGGAGAAGACAACCCTGGAATTCTCAATGACATTGCACACACAATTGTTTCCTACAAGAATACTAATATCAAGTCTATTAATATTAATACAAACGATTCAACATTTGATGGTTCGGTAACTGTTTATGTAAATAATCTGGAGCATCTTACAACTTTGGTGGATAGGTTGAAAAAATTAAAAGGGCTATACAAAGTAGAAAGATTTGAAGGCGGATAAAGAAATTTGAACCCAATTCAGGAATCGAGATTAATGGGAATAGATTATGGCGAGGTCAGAATCGGTATTGCTTTTAGTGATCCTCTTAAAAAATTTGCATATCCATACACCACTCTAAAAAATGATCCTTCCTTGTTCCGGAAATTGAAAGAGATTATCAAAGAAAAAAATATCCATAAAATTATTCTCGGATTACCATCATCAAACTTTAAGTCCTCGGAAAATCTTGCTGTGAAAGTGCAGAAATTTAAACTTGATGTTGAAAAAGAATTTAACCTGGATGTAATTATGTGGGATGAAGATTATACATCAGCTGTGGCAAAGGAAAAAATAATAGAATCCGTTACAAAAAAATCTAAGCGGAGAAAAAAAGAATTGCTCGATAGTTACTCTGCTGCGGTGATACTCCAGGAATTTTTAGATCGGGGTTAACCAAGTATTTTTATTTATCAACTGAATGTGTTAAAACTGGACAGAAAAAAATATGCAAGCAGATAATTGACATTGATAATTCAAAAAGCTATTTTTTAATTCATAAATCAAATAATTGGGAGCATTTCTATGTCAGCATTGTCACTTGATGCACTTGGAATGGTGGAAACAAAAGGATTAGTTGGTTCCATCGAAGCTGCAGACGCAATGGTTAAAGCAGCAAAAGTAGAATTGATCGGGAAAGAAACAATTGGTGGTGGCTACGTAACTGTGATGGTTCGTGGTGATGTGGGAGCAGTAAAAGCCGCTACTGATGCTGGTGCTGCAGCAGCGCAGAGAGTGGGTGAACTTATTTCAGTTCACGTTATACCTCGTCCTCATTCAGATGTTGAATTGATTCTTCCAAAAAGATCTAAGTAGACATTACTATGACGGATAAAGCACTGGGTATGATTGAAACCCGTGGATTGATAGCTTCTATTGAAGCTGCTGATGCGATGATGAAAGCTGCAAAGGTCAGGCTTCTTGGCAAAGAAAAAATAACTGCCGGACTTGTAACAATTTTGATTGTTGGTGAAACTGCTGCTGTTAAATCTGCTGTTGAAGCTGGTGCTGCAGCTGCAAAACGAGTTGGAGAAGTAGTATCAACTCATATTATTCCCAGACCTGATGACCAAGTCTCTGATGTAGTTGAAGGTATTAATGCAATCAAGATTGTTGAAACAAGAAAACAAATTGAAATAGTACCGGAAAAGAAAATTGCCGGAAAAAGAGGCAGACCAAAAAAAGAAATAGAGCTCTTTGAAGAAGAAACCATCCCAGCATTCAAGACAACTAGCGCATCAACTATTGACCGTTTGAAAAAGGAGGCATTAGGTAAATCACCTTCTACAATAAAAACCCCAAGACAGAAAACAACAACAAAGCTTGACTTTACTATTGAGGAACTTGAAGTTATGAACGTACACCAGCTCCGGAGATTTGCCAGGGGAGTTGAAATATTTCCGATTAAGGGAAGAGAGATTTCCCGTGCCAACAGAGGCGAACTTCTGGATTACTTTAAAACACTTCTAAAATAACTTCGCACTATAATTGACATCTTGTTTTAATTTTACACAATTTTTTATATTGAAGTTGTGAGAAAAAAACTTAACATCTTTTTAGCTTCAGTAATTTTTGCATTCCTTCTTTGGGGATCAATATCTCTCTCTGATTATTACTACACAAACATCGATGTTAAATTAACATTAGTAAATTTTCCTACAGGTTATTCAACAGGTTCACCACTTCCCGAAAAAGTAACATTGAAAGTCAAAGGTCAGGGATGGAAACTTGTTTCCTTGAACGTCGGAACAGATGCTGATTATAAAGTATCTGTTGACCACGATAGCGGAAAAAAAATTATCAGCGTTTACAATTATCTTGAAAGTAACCGGTGGCTGCTTTCTGATGTTGAAATAATAAGCATTCAACCGGATACTCTTAGTTTCTTATTGGAAAAGATTCTCTCAAAAAGATTACCTTTCTCTCCTGATCTGAATCTGGATTTTAAACCGGGTTTCGGTCTTGCTGCAGATATTGTAGTAAATCCAAGTTCTGTCATTGCTCAAGGACCGGTGAGCATACTTAAATCATTAACGGAAATAAAAACCGAAGCTAAATCTTTCACATCGCTTGATTCAAAGCTGGAAACATCAGCTCAACTTGCAAGGTTAAATGGATTTAAATTCAGCACTGAAGTAATTAATCTAATTCTTGATATCCAAAAGATCGTTGATAAGAAATTTGAGAATATTCCGGTTGAGGTTTTAGATATTCCGCCGGATAAAGAAGTCCTTCTCTTACCGAACAAGGTAGAATTTAATGTAAGAGGAGGAATAGATGTTCTTGGTAAATTAAAAGAAGATCAGTTTAGAGCATACATTCATTACAATGATGTTGTGATGGATACTACAGGCAGTGTAACCCCTCTTATTGAGAAACCGAAAAATGTTACAATTCAATTTCTGAAACCCGAAAGACTGCGTTACATTATCAAATCATTCTGACGCTGTAAAATTCTTTTACTGAATTTTAATTGAGCAAAAAGATTTTCTATATTAACAAACAATAAATTCTATTCAATTTCCGGATAAAAAAGAATGTTCATTTCATTTGAAGGAATAGATTTTTCAGGAAAATCGACACAGATTGAATTACTAAAAGACCACCTGATTGATCACAATAAAAAAGTTGAAGTGCTTAGAGAACCGGGCGGAACTGAAATCTCTGAGAAAATCAGAAATATACTTCTGGACAATAAACATGAAATGCTTGTTGCCGAAGCCGAACTATTTCTTTTTTCTGCAAGCCGTTCTCAGTTAGTTCGGGAAAAAATTCGGCCTTACCTTGAAAAGGGTATTTATGTAATTTCGGACCGGTTCCATGACAGTTCAACTGCATACCAGGGTTATGGAAGAGGAATTCCGATAGATGTTGTTTCGATGGTTCATCAACTTGCAATTGGTGATACAATACCAGACGTAACTTTCTTTATCGATATTCCAGTTGGGATTGCAAATGAAAGGAAAAAAAAGAAATCGAAAGGGAAATTGGACAGGATTGAACTTGGTAATATTGAATTCTATAACCGGGTGAGAAACGGTTATCTTGAAATTGCAAAAAATGAAGATCGATTTAAAGTAATTAATGGATCACAAACGATTGAAACAATTCAAAATCAAATTATTTCTGAACTTGAATTAATGGACCGGAGGTGAATTTAACTTGAAGAAAAAATTAATCTGGATACCAGCTTTATTACTCGTTGGATTTATAATCAGCGGATTTTATAGGGGACAGGGTGATATTTATTTTGAAATATCTAAAAACCTCGACTTGCTGGGAAGAGTTTATAAAGAAATTACACACAGTTACGTGGATGAAGTTGATCCTGAAAAATTTTTACTTGCAGGAATACAGGGAATGTTATCTTCTCTTGATCCGTACACAATTTTTATTGATGAAAAGAAAATTGAAGATATTGAGCTGATTACAAATGGAAAATACGGAGGTATTGGAATTTCAATCGGAGTTCGGGGAGAAGAAGTAACAGTTGTTGAAGTTATGGATGGTTATGCTGCACAACGACAGGGAGTTCAGATTGGTGATATTATTATTGAAGCAGCTGGAACTTCAATTAATGCAGAAAATATTGATGAGGTTTCATCATTGGTTAAAGGAGATCCCGGAACAACAGTCGAGCTGAAAGTAGTTCGTCAGGAACTGCTTGATACACTGCTGTTTAATTTAGTGAGAGAAGAGATCATCATTAAAAATTTAACATATTATGGTTTCTATCCTGAAAACAGTAATAATGTTTATATGAAACTTTCTAATTTCAGTCGTGCAGCAAGTGATGAAGTAAGAAATTCATTGAGAGAACTGAAATTAGAAAAGCAGATAAATTCAATAGTGCTGGATCTTCGAGGAAATCCCGGTGGACTGCTTGATATTGCAGTTGATATTTGTGATAAATTTCTTAAAAAAGATCAGCTTGTTGTTTCTACAAAAGGCAGAGATGTTACAAGTGAAAAAAAATATTTCTCGGATGAGGAACCGATTGTTACCGGCGATGTTAAAATCATTGTATTGATTAATGGAGGAAGTGCTTCAGCATCTGAAATTGTTGCCGGGGCTTTGCAGGATCATGACCGTGCTGTAATCCTCGGCACGAGATCTTTCGGTAAGGGATTAGTTCAAACAATTACTCCTCTCAGCTACAACACTTCTTTAAAAATTACTACAGCAAAATATTATACACCCAGCGGAAGATGCATTCAGAAAGTTGATTATTCGGAAGGAAGTGATATAATCAAAAGCGACAGTTCGGAACCGGATGATAAATTTTTTACTGATAACCAGAGGGAAGTATTCTCGAGAGGCGGAATAACTCCGGACACTACCATTGAATTTGAAATTATTGGTGAGCTTACAAAGGACCTTCTTGCAAAAGGTTATTTCTTCAAGTTTGCTAATCATTATCATTTCAATAATCCGGATATTAATTTTTCTTCACTTGATGAAGAAAATTTATTCAATGAGTTTAACAGTTACCTGTTGAATGATGATTTTAAATACAGATCAAAAGCAGAATTAGAAGTTGATATTCTTATAAAAGGTGCTGAAAACCAGGCGGATATTCTGTCTGATCTTCAAAAGATTAAAAAAGATCTTTCCGGATTGTTTGAAAAAGAAATGAAGATTTACCAGGAAGAGATCGTGAGAGAAATTAAATCTGAACTTGCATCACGTTACCTCGGAATGGAAGGCAGAATTGAGGAACAACTGAATTACGATATTCAAATCCAGGCTGCACTTGAAGTAATTAAAAGTTCTGAGACTTATATCAAACTTCTCAACTTTCATTGAATGAAATAGCCGCTTCACTTATCTTCTTAGGCTCGGGATTCCTATCAGGTATTTTAATTGGAATGCTCGGGATTGGCGGAGGATTAATTTTTGTTCCTCTTCTTTATTTTTTATTACCAACTCTCGGAATTCCGGATTCAAGTCTTGCTTACTTCACAATCGGCACTTCACTTTTTACTGGTGCAATTGCTGTATCGAATTCAGCAGTTCTGCATATCAAAGCAAAAAATTTTATTAAAAAACCCGCAGTACTTGTTTCAATTGGAGCAGCAATATCAGCAGCCATCACTCCATTCTTTGTTGTAAATGTTGAATCAAAAACTCTCGAAATAATTTTTGCTTCGGTGATGTTCGTAATCTTAATGAGTATTTTGTTTGAATCAAAAAACAAGAAATGGCTTACACTTTCAAAACAATTAGATGAAAGATATTTTCTTCCCCTTGGTCTTTTTGTTGGAATATTTTCTTCATTTATCGGGCTCGGAGGTGGGATAATTTATCTTCCAGCATTAATGAATTTATTTTTTATTGAGGCAAGAAAAGCAGTCGGTACCTCTGCCATAATTACTTCAGTAACTATGATAATTGCAACAGTCTCTTATTTGTTCCAGGGTTTTAATTACGTACCAACTTCAGGGACACTTGGTTTTATAGTTTTACCGGCAGCAATTCCACTCGGTATCGGAGCGGTTATTGGTTCTTTCATTGGAGTCAGATTATCTCAACGTTCTTCATCCTTTGTGATTAAAAAAGTTTTTGCAGGTATATTGATAATAGCAATTATCAGAATTCTTTTTAATATAGGATAAAATACAAATGACTTTGGGTAATCCTCCTTACTCAAAATGTCCTTCCTGTAAGAGTGAAAACACACTCAGAAATTCACACACTCAAAGCATCAGCGAAAAAATTATTAGAACAATTACATGGTATGAACTTTTCAGATGCAGCAAATGCGGATGGAGAGGATGGAAATCTAATTACCTGTTAAGTGTTCGTACAGTCAAAAAAATATTCTTCTACCTGTTGCTGATGATTTTAGCGTCGGTCATCGTGTTTAATATACTCAAGATGGTTATTTAGCTAATTACCTAATTCCTATAATTGATTACAATATTGCAAGATTAATCTTTCCTCATTTGCATTCCATAAATAAAATTAAGATTTTTACACACCAAAATTTTAAGAGTTGTCGAACAATTATTTGCTGTAAATTTGGACTCCACACTTTATTTTCATAACAAATTACGGAACAGATTATAAATCTTGGTTACAGGATACTTTTTAACAGCCTTAAAACAACATTCCGCAAATTATTCTGCCGGATTTATAACAGGTAGAATATGAAAAAATCCTATCTGGATTACATACTAAGGAATAGATTACCAGTTACAATTTTTGTGGCTATTGCAGCTTTTGCACTTACTTATTTTGCTTCAAGTGCAGAAAGAGACGGTGTCGGCTACACTCCTGATCAGCCGATAAATTATTCTCACAGGCTGCATGCCGGTGATATGAAAATTGATTGCCAGTATTGTCATATCGGTGTTGAAAAATCGCATCACGCAATTGTCCCGGCTGTTTCAACTTGTATGAATTGTCATACAGTAGCAAGAAAAGATCGTCCGGAAATAATAAAGCTGACTGAATATTATGTTGAAAATAAACCTCTCCAATGGAAACGAATACACAAAGTTCCTGACTTTGCGTACTTCAATCACAGTGTTCACGTGAATAAGGGAATTGATTGTGTTTCGTGTCATGGAGAAATAAAACAAATGGAAAAAGTCGGGCAGATGCAGTCGTTTACTATGAACAGCTGTTTAAACTGTCATAGAGATGCTCACAACAGACTGCCTTATCTTGAAAAAGTTAAAGATGGTCCGGAAAACTGCTGGGCTTGTCACAGGTAAACAATTTTAATATGAACAGAAAAAAATTCTTTGCATTGTTTTCTACCGGGATTGCCGGGATTGCAATTCTTAAATCTAATCCTTTGAGATTGTTTCGGGATAGTAAAAATCAGGCTGATAAAATGAATGTAAAGCTGAATCCCGATGCAGTTAAAAGGGATAAACCAGGAAAGAAGAATGGCTGAAGATCAGAACATATTGAATAATCCTGACCCGAATTACTGGCAGTCATTTGAGGAGTTTTACAAGAGTCCTGATTTTCTTAAAACTCACGAAGATGAATTTAAAGAAGGAGTTACAGAAAATTTTGATTCATCCGGAATGTCATCATTCTCCCGTAGAAAATTTCTTGCTTTATTAGGTGCATCAGCAGCACTTGCCGGAACAGCTTGTTCTGATTACAGAGATAAAGGCGAAATAATTCCTTACAACAAAATGCCTGAAGAAATCACTCCGGGTAAAGCAAACTATTACGCTTCAACATGCACTTGTTGCGCAGATGCTTGTGGATTGTTAATTAAAACAAGAGAAGGAAGACCAATAAAATTAGATGGTAATCCTGACCATCCTGTAACCAAAGGAAAAATTTG
This sequence comes from Ignavibacteriaceae bacterium, assembly GCA_025449775.1. Taxonomy (GTDB): domain Bacteria; phylum Bacteroidota; class Ignavibacteria; order Ignavibacteriales; family Ignavibacteriaceae; genus IGN2. Next base: position 7,022 of record JANWIS010000024.1, on the reverse strand, counting down.
TGCACAAGGTCATGCCAGTATTATGAATCTATATGATCCCGACAGATTGAAGAATCCAAAGAAGAAAAATGAAGGTAGATTTTTTGAATACAACTGGAAATCTGCAAACGATGAAATAATTGTTGACTTGATGAATATCGGTGATAAGGAAATTGCAATCGTCACTCACAAAATAATCTCGCCAACAACAAAGAAAATTCTGGATGAATTTGTATCAAAGTATCCGACTTCTAAAATTTATTCTTATGAAGTATTTGATAATTCTGCAAGAAATTCAGCATGGAAAAAATGTTATCCTGCAAACGAAGCAAATGGTGCCGGAGAATTTCCTGCAATAAAATGGAATGATGCAAAAATTATTTTATCTCTTGATGGTGATTTTCTTGGTGAATCCCACAACCTTGTTGAAAATGCAAGACTGTTTGCTGAAGGCAGAGATGTTGTAAATAAAAAGTTTAATCGTTTATACGTTGTTGAAGGAAATCTTACTATCACCGGAATGAACGCAGATTACAGGATGAGATTAAGATCCGATCTTCATTTAAATTTTCTGTTAAGTCTAATTGATGCTCTGAACAAAAAAGGAGCGAATATTCCAATTTCAAGCGGTGGTTTGACTTTAGAAAAATTTGCAAATGAAAACAAGCTTGATAAACAGGAATTGGCTTCGTTAGTTTCTGATCTTTGGAGAAACAGAGGCAAATCAATCGTTTATGCAGGAAGTCATCTTCCTGAAGATGTTCATATTGCTGTAAATCTTCTGAATCACTCACTTGGAAATAATATTCTCTATAATTCGGATTCTGTGCCTGTATCTATGATTCCATTGTCTTCTACTTCAGATTTTGAAAAATTAATTTCCAGTATGAATTCAGGAAAAGTTGCAGTGGCAATCCATATAAATTCTAATCCTGTCTATCATCTTTCTCATGATTTAGGATATTCAGAAGCATTAAAAAAAGTTAAAAATGTAATAAGCTTGGTCGAACTGGAAAATGAAACATCAGAACTTTCGAATTATGTTCTTCCAATCAATAACCAGTTGGAAAGCTGGGGAGATGCAAAAACACGAACAGGATTTTACTCTCTTCAACAGCCGGTGATTTCTCCGCTTTATGATTCAAGACAAACGGAAAATATTTTCTTAACCTGGATTTCAGGAAATTCTGCTTCCTACTCGGAATCATCTTATCATCAATATTTGATGAACAACTGGGAGAAAAATATTTATTCTTCTCTTAACAGCAGATTAGAGTTTAAACGATTCTGGTACAATTCGCTTCACGATGGTGTTGTTTACAGCAACGATAAAATTTCATTACCAGATTCATTTAATTTTGAAAGCTCTGATCATATCCGTCCTGCTCCAATTTCAAAGAATTTCACTTTACAAATAAAAGAAAGTTATGCACTTGGTGACGGCAGATTTGCAAACAACGGATGGCTTCAGGAATTACCACATCCTGTTACAAAAATTGTTTGGGATAATTGTGCCAGCATTTCGCCTACAACAGCAAATGAACTTGGATTAAAGAGTAATGACCTTGTTGAAATTTCAAATGGAAAAAATTCTTTAAAGATCCCTGTTTTTATCCAGCCCGGCTCCTCTGATAATTTTATTACTATTGAAAGCGGATACGGAAGAAGAAATGGCGTAACAGTAGGAACTGTTATCGGTTTTGATGCAACTGATTTGCTTAAAACATCGGGTGGATTATCTCCATGGCTATATACAGATGTTCAACTGAAAAAAGTTGAAGGAGAATATAAACTTGTTACTGCACAGACAGTTTATGCATTCAATGAAGGACTGACTGCCGATCTTCCAAATAAAAGAGGAATTATAAGAGAAGGAACTGTTGAACAATATTTGAAGAATCCTGATTTCTACCGTACCGATAAAAAGCACGAACCTGAAAGTGTAAATCCGGATATCACTTATACTGGTCTCAAATGGGGAATGTCAATCGATATGAACAAATGTCTTGGATGCAGTGAATGTGTAATCGCATGCAATGTAGAGAATAATATTCCTGTAGTTGGTAAAGAACAAACCGATAAAGGCAGGGAAATGCACTGGATAAGAATTGACAGATATTATTCAGGTACACCTGAGGATCCAAAAGTAAGCAATCAGGTAATGGTTTGTCAGCATTGCGACCATGCGCCTTGTGAAAATGTTTGTCCTGTTGTTGCAACAACCCATAGTTCCGAAGGTTTAAACCAGATGGTTTACAACAGGTGTGTTGGAACAAGATATTGTTCAAACAATTGTCCTTATAAAGTAAGACGATTTAACTATTTCAATTTCCGAGATCATTTTAAAGACAGTTACCAGGAATCACCAGTATTTGCACTGCTTCATAATCCTGAAGTTACAGTTCGATCTCGCGGTGTAATGGAAAAATGTACATTTTGTATTCAGAGGATTAGTGAAGCGCGTTCTGATGCTACAAGAGAGAAAAGAGATTTAAAAGGGTCGGATGTTAAAACAGCGTGCCAGGAAGCTTGTATCACAAATGCAATTCAGTTCGGTGATATAAATAATAAAGATGAAGAATTTTATTCATACAGAAATAATGAACTCGGTTATTATGTTCTCGAAGAATTAAATGTGAGACCGAATGTCACTTACATTGCACGACTTAGAAATACCAGTACGGAGAAAGCATAGTGAGCACTGATTATTCAATAGAAGCTCCTTCAATACACGGAAGGTTATCTCTTGCAGAGATTGAAGAGCTTGTAGCACAACCGCTCGATACAAAACCTGATAAGAAATTTTTTATTGCAATAACTTTATCTACCGGTGCATTACTCATTGGTGCTTTTTGTTTGACAATTACATTTCTTTATGGCATTGGAATGTGGGGAAACAACCAGCCGGTTGGTTGGGGTTTTGGTATAACAAATTTTGTGTTCTGGGTTGGTATCGGTCATGCGGGAACATTGATCTCTGCAATACTTTTTCTTTTAAGGCAGAGATGGCGAACAGGTATCGCAAGATTTTCTGAAGCGATGACAATATTTGCTGTGATGTGTGCAGGAATTTTTCCAGTAATTCATACAGGAAGACCATGGCTTGCAGGTTATCTTCTTCCTTATCCAAATCAGCACGGTTTATGGATTAACTTCACTTCACCTATAATCTGGGATGTATTTGCTGTTTCTGTTTACTTATCTGTCTCTCTAATTTTTTGGTATACAGGATTGATACCGGACTTTGCAATTCTCAGAGACCGCACAACTTCAAAAATTAAAAAGACAATTTATTCAATCTTCAGTCTTGGCTGGAGACATTCAAACAGGCACTGGCAGCATTATGAAAAAGCGTACGTAATTCTTGCAGGTTTTGCAACACCGCTTGTTCTTTCAGTTCATACAATTGTGAGCTTTGATTTTGCCGTTTCAATTCTGCCCGGATGGCACACAACAATCTTTCCACCGTACTTTGTAGCAGGTGCAATTTTTTCTGGCTTCGCAATGGTTGTAACTGTTCTTGTCATCGTAAGAAAAATTTTCGATCTTCAGAATATTATTACGATGGATCACCTCGAGAAAATGAATAAAGTTATTCTCGCAACTGGAATGATGGTTGGATATGCTTATGCAACAGAATTTTTTATAGCTTGGTACAGCGGGGTTCAGTTTGAACAGTTTGTCTTCATTAACAGAGTTTTTGGTCCTTATGCCTGGGCATACTGGATAATGGTAAGCTGTAATGTAATAATTCCACAATTGTTCTGGGTAAAAAAGATCCGAAGATCTATTCCGATAATGATGGTGATTGTAATTTTAGTGAATGTAGGAATGTGGTTCGAGAGATTTGTTATCGTAGTAACTTCACTTCACAGAGATTTTCTGCCATCAAGCTGGGGAATGTTTATCCCAACAGTTTATGATTTAGGAATATTATTAGGAAGCTTCGGTCTGTTCTTTACACTTGTGATTTTATTTACCAAAACTTTGCCTGTTGTTTCTATATCTGAAGTTAAAGCTATTGCCGAAGGTTCACAGCCGACTCATCATGGAGGTAATCATCATGGCTGAGAAAAAGATTTTCGGTATAACGGCTTTATTCAAAGATCCTGATTCAATTATTTCAGCAGCTAAAAAAACCTCATTGTCAGGATATACAAAATGGGATGTTAATACTCCGTATCCCATTCACGGTATGGACAATGCAATGAACATCAAACCATCAAAGCTTGGTTTCGTTACATTGATCTGCGGTTTATCAGGAACCACAATAGCATTATTATTAATGTGGTGGACAATGTCTGTCGATTACCCGATGGTAATTGGCGGTAAACCATTTTTCTCATTACCGGCTTTCATTCCTGTAACTTTTGAACTGACGGTGATACTTGCTACAGCTTCCACAGTTGCAATAATGTTTGCATTCTTTTTCGGCTTACCGGAGAATTCACATCCATTGCACGATACAGATTATATGAAAAAAGTTTCTCGTGATCATTACGGTGTTGTAATTGAGGCTGATGATCCTAAGTTCAATGAGACAGTAGTAAAAGATTTTCTAAAAAGTTTAAATCCTGTTTCGATTGATGTCATCTACTATCCTGAAAAAGAAACGTATCCAATCTTTGAACCGAAGTTTCTCGGTGTACTTGCGGCAACAGCTATTATTGTATCATTAGGTACCTATTTAACACTCAACAGTCTTATGTATATTGAGCCGTTTAACTGGATGATGAACCAGGATAAAATTATTCCTCAATCAAAGAGTGAATATTTTGCTGATGAACGTGGAATGAGAATGCCTGTCGAAGGAACAGTTGCAAGAGGATTTATTCCATATCCATATCTTGGTGAACTAATTCCAACTGAAGTATTATTAAATCCTTCTATATCTACAAAAGCAATCCTTGAATTAGGCGAGAGAAAATTTTTAACTTATTGCAGTCCATGTCATGGAGATTTTGGTGATGGTGACAGCAGACTTAGGGGTCAATTCCAAAATCCACCGACTCTGCATTCTGATCGTGCAAGAAATTTCAGTGATGGAATGATTTATCACATAATGACTAATGGACAAAACATAATGCCTTCATACTCTTCACAGGTTTCAAGGGAAGAAAGATGGGCGATTGTAAATTATATAAGAGTGCTACAGAGAGCTAAGAATGCAAATGAGCATGATGTTGAATTTGCAAAAAATATTAATATAGAATGACCGAAATAAATCTTACATACAACAAAAAAGAATTGCCAACACGATATACAAGGCTTGGGGTATTACTACTTGCTATTGGATTAGTATTTGGTATTGTAGCTTTCATAACTGACCAGAACAGGGCAGTCTTCAATTACCTGATTGCTTATTCATTTATGATAAGCATCGGTCTCGGATCACTTTTTCTTATTGCTCTTGAATATATAGTTGGTGCAGTTTGGAGTGTTCCGATAAGAAGAATAGTTGAATTTTTTGCGGCAACAATTCCATTTCTTGCAATACTTGTAATCCCACTTCTGTTCAATATGCACGAGTTATTTCATTGGTCACATGAGGAAGCTGTAGCCGGAGATGAAATCCTTGAAGGAAAAGCTCCTTACTTGAACGTACCATTTTTTATAATAAGAGTTTTTGTGCTGATTGGTATCTGGTCGCTGTTTTATTTTTTCTTTATCAGGAATTCAAAAAAACAAGATACTACAAAAGATCAGAACCTTACAAAGTTGAATATAAAATTGTCTGCAGTGTTTATTCCGGTTTTTGCAATCAGCATTACAATCACTGCAATCGATTGGCTGATGAGCATTGAACCTCATTGGTTCTCAACAATCTTCGGAGTTTATTTCTTTTCCGGAACTGTAATTGCATCATTAGCAGCAGTTACACTTGCAACAGTTCTGTTGAAAGAAAATGGTTATCTGCATCCATCAATAACTAACGATCATCTTTATAGTCTCGGCGGACTGATGTTTGCATTTATAAATTTCTGGGCTTACATCGCATTCTCTCAGTTTATGCTTATCTGGTATGCCGATCTTCCTGAAGAATCATTCTGGTTTTTACAGAAATGGAATGGCAACTGGGCAGTGTTTTCAATTTTATTAATAATAATTCATTTTGTTGTTCCTTATGCTGCATTGCTTGCACATCCAGCGAAAAAGAATCCTAAAAGATTAAAGTTCATTGCAGTCTGGCTTTTGTTTGCTCACTTGTTTGACCTTTTCTGGCTCGTCATGCCCGAATCAAATCAACTTTCCGAAGGATATTCATTCAGCTGGATTGACCTGGTTTTTCCTATTGCGATTGTTGGAGTGCTCATGTTAATCTTTAAAATGAAAGCGAAGAAAGAAAATCTTCTTCCGATTGGTGATCCAAAATTAAAACGCGGTCTTGAATTTCATCTTTAAAATTTAATGGAAGAAATTAGAAAAATAATAAACGAACATTTGAACAAGCTGAAGAACAGCCCCGGAACTCTATTTGGATTTCTTTATCCATATATTTTAACTGTGATTGTTATTATCGGAATTTACTATCTTGCAAATATGGGCAGTACACAAATAAACAAAATTCCGGGTGCAATTCCTGATACGACTGTGACTGCAGATCTTCCAGTTGTTCCTGCAAGAACAGTTCCACCGGTTGATATTTTTAAAATGAAAGTTGCATCACCTGAAATAATTCAGAAGGGGAAGGAACTTTATACAACAATTTGTGCTTCCTGTCATAATGAAACGGGAGCTGGGGGAGGACCAGCTTCGCTTGGTTTGAATCCTGCACCGCGTAATTTTACAAGTCCGGATGGATGGAAAAACGGCAGAACGATCAGCAATATGTATGCAACTCTCGAAGATGGAATTGAAGGGAGCTCGATGATCACTTATAATTTTCTTACTCCTGAAGAAAGAATTTCTCTGATTCATTATGTGAGAAATCAGTTTATGAAAGATCCTCCTCTTGATACTGACGATGATTTGTCGGCACTCGATCAGATGTACAATTTATCTTTTGGAATGCAAATTCCTGCACAAATTCCTGTATCAGCAGC
>JANWIS010000023.1 GCA_025449775.1 Ignavibacteriaceae bacterium | reverse complement strand
GTTGTTCTACCGTCAGATTTTAATTCAGGTTCGATGTGAGGAAAAAAAGTTAAAAACCACAACACTAGTGAAAAACCAAGTATGATCGGACCGGCAGTGAGTATATATTGCTTGGAGCTATTATATGCATGATTTATAACTGAATTTAGCTTCGGAATTCTGTAGGCCGGTAATTCAAGAATAAAAGTTGAATTATCATCTTCATTAAAAATATTTTTTTTAAATTTATTAATTACTGCGGCTATAATAATTGAAGTAATTATACTGAAAAGATAAATTCCTGCGAGTATGATTCCGCCAATCCATGGTTGTTCCTTTGGAATTAAGAATGCAATCAATAAAGCAAAAACTGGAAGTCTGGCACTGCAGCTCATTAATGGAATAATGAAAATTGTAAGAAGCCTTTCATTTCTGTTTGGGATTGTTCTGGCAGCAATCATAGCTGGAATTGCGCAAGCAAAGCCAGATAACATCGGAACAAAAGATCTGCCGTTTAATCCTATTCGTGATAATGGTTTGTCAATTAACATTGCTCCTCTTGCAAGGTACCCTGAATCCTCTAAAACACCAAGTATAAGAAAGAGAATTACGATCTGAGGAACAAATATCATCACAGAACCGAAGCCTGAAATTAATCCGTCAGAAATTAAATATGTTAACCAGCCTGACTCAAAATTCTGTATCACTATTGAATTCAAGTTTGCAAAAAACACATCTACGAAATTCATTAGAGGTTGAGCCAGCCAGAAAATACTTGTGAATATAAATGTCATTACAAGAAGGAATATGAAAAATCCCCAGAATTTATGAAGTAAAAATTTATCTATTAAAAGACTTCTTGTATCAGGTGAGCTAGCATTATTATTTATTTTTTCCTGAAGTACTTTTAATTCCTGGTTTGCGAGTCCTAAATTTATTTTCTGATTAGGAGATGAATGCTCATAAACTTTTGTGACTATATTTTCAATCTCTTGAAATAAATCCATCAATCCGTTATTATCAGATTTATTTCCAGTGGAAGGTATTTGAGAAATACTTTTATTGCTTGTTTGTTCAAGATTAGAATTTATAACTGAAATTAATTTTTCTACTCCTTGACCAGTTCTTCCGTTGATTGATAAAACATCACAATTTAATTCTTCACTCAACTTAGTTTCAGAAATCTTTAAATCTTTTTTTAGCAGTATATCACCCATTGTGAGCACTACAATCACTTTAAACCCGGATTTGATAAGTTGTTTTGGAAGAAGTAAGTGTCTTGAAAGCTGGGCTGAATCAACAGTGATAATAACTATATCCGGAATTCCAAGTGTGGGATGTTTATACAGAGACTCGATGGCGATTTTTTCATCGGGAGATTCAGCAACAAGACTGATTATCCCAGGTGAATCTACAATTGCTGCATTGGAATTAAACTTAGGAAGAATGCGGCTGGTGTAAAACTCTACCGTTGAACCGGGATAATTTACAGTCTTGTAATTATTCCCGCTGAGCAGGTTAAATAAGGTAGTTTTTCCTGAATTAGGGGGCCCGACTAATGTTATCAGGGGAACTTGCAGATCAACATTAGTTTTCATTTGAGTTTAATACAATCGGCTTCGCTTTTTCGTATTGCTATTACAGTACCACGGACTGAAACTGCTATCGGATCGTTAAATGTAGATTTGCTTCTCAGTTCGATGACCTGACCTGGTGTGAATCCGTGTTCAATTATCCTCTTACTGGAAGGATGCGTAGAATCAATATCTGATATGATAGCCTTTTCACCAAAATCTAAATGTGCTGCTGATTTCATCTAATTCAAATTCCTGAAAATTATTAAGATTTAGTCTACATAAAAATAATGCTGTTAGGCTCAATTGTCAATTAAATAATATTGAACCAAATAATAATTATTCCAATCAGTTCAATTTTATTGAAGTGAGTTCTTTTATTAAACACAACGGCATAAAAGTTGTCTTTTGAGTTGATTGAATATTAAAAAATGAATGTATGATATATGAGCAGTGATAAAAATTTACAGGTTGAACAGGATTATTTGAATGATCCTTCAACTCGAATTAATGAATACCATCAGCAGGTATTTTATAAATATGATTATAAAAAAGATTCATACCAATTCATCACACAAGGTGTTGAAAATCTTTTAGGTTATGATTTAAACCAGCTGAATGAAATAGGATTTCAAAATATTGTTAGGAATCATCTTGATGAAAGGAAAAGTTCTTATTTGGTAAATAATAATCCAAACGGTGCTCAAATAGAAGAGAACTTTACTACATACCTGATTGAAACAAAAGAAGGCGAACACAAATGGATTGAGGATAACTCTTTTATTATTTGTGATTCATTTGGTCATAAAGTATCAAGATTTGGAATATTAAAAGATGTCGGCTCACTTATCCGCAGTGAAAAACTTAAACAAATTATTTCAGAAATTCTTGAGGCAGCTAACTCTGAAAAAAACTTAGTCGAGCTGTTTAAATTCATTCACTCCTGCATAAGAACATTAATGAAGGCAGATAATTTTTATATAGCCTACTACAAAAAAGATTCTGAAATGTTAACATTTCCTTATTTCGTTGACGAATCGGATACAGATTCATCACCCAAAAAACTTGGAAAAGGATTAACAGAATATATTCTTCGTACCGGAAAATCTGCTCTCATCGATCTTGAAATGGATGCCGATTTAAGAAGACGCGGTGAGATAGAACTTATCGGTCCACAATCACCAATCTGGCTTGGAGTTCCGTTAAAAATAATAGACAAAACAATTGGTGTTATGGTTGTTCAGGACTATACCGACCCTAATACATACGGTAAATCAGAACAACAGATACTCGATGTAATTTCATATCCGATTTCAAGAGCTATTGAGAGAAAAATAGTTGAGGAAGAAAGAGAGGAAATGATTATTCAGTTGAAGGAGATGAATCGTTCTAAAGATCAATTGTTCTCATTAATATCACATGATTTAAAGGCACCGTTCAATTCACTTTTGGGTTTTACGGAAATCTTAACAACTGAATTTGAAACATTAACACAGCGAGATATTAAAGAATATATTAATGTTCTCAATGATTCATCAAAAACTCTTTTCGGGATGACGAATAATCTGCTGCATTATTCCAGACTCCAGTTAAATAGATTTGATCATTCACCTGAGAAAATAGTTCTTCAGGATGTAATCAATTATGCTATCGATTCTCTGAAATTCAGAACAATAAAAAAAGATATCTTAATTAAAAAAGATGTTAATAAAGATTTGAGAATAACAGGTGACCTGGAAATGATGAGGGTAACATTTGAAAACCTGATTTCAAATTCAATAAAATATTCTAATAACGGCGGTGTTGTAAAAATCCATGCTCACAATCAAAATTCTGAAGCAACTGATACTTCTGTCATACAGATAACTATTGCTGATGAAGGAATAGGTTTCAGTGAAGAAAATCTCCAAAAGATAAAAAGTGCTGAAATGTTTTCAACACTAGGAACCAGTAAAGAACCAGGCACTGGTTTAGGAATGTTGATTGCGACAAAATATATAGCACTTAACAACGGAGAGTTTGATATTATTTCAAGAGAAGGTAAAGGAACAACTTTTAAAGTAACATTGCCCTCACATCAAACCGACTAATTCATTAATTCTTCTCTTCAAACCAGATTAAAACCCGGTAATTTTTACAGCTAATTTTGTATAAGATTACTAATTTTTTCTTTAGCTAACAGTTTTATTTTTGTAAAAAAATACAAAAAAACAAAGATTTCCTCTACAAATTATCAACTCTAATTTCCTCTCGCGATCAGAATAAATTTTAATATCATTATTCAGTTTAGAAACGGGGATTAAATGATGTTGATTGATCTCCCTGGATTTTAATTTTTATACCTGGCTGATGTAAAAAATTCACCTGATTTCAACATTATTATTTGAAATAATGGCACTGATTATGTTGAATAACCTCGGTTGAGTTTTTCATAATTATTACTAGGAGCTAAAAAATGGAAATAGCAAAGATTGCATTTTTAGAAACATATGCACTCGAAGAAAATGGTGGGGTAATGGGAGCAATATTAGTTACAGATTCAGAAACTAAACCTTTAGAATTTAGAGTAACTGCGCCAATCAAACCAACAGGATTTCAGAAAACACTTTACGGAGATGTTCTTCTTGAGCATATACTTGTCGAATTAATTTCTGTTCCACTTTTGAATGCAATAAATGAACAAGTTGATTTGATATTGGTTAAAGATCCATTCTTCCTTGGTGCAAATAACAAACAAGGTGTAAGAGTTATTCGTGTCTTTAATGAAGGTGATGGAAAGTCAAGAGTTAGTACCAAAGCAGAACCATTAGCATTTCCAGGAAATGGATCTGGTAAAGTGATGATCGAAACTTCCAAAAAATTTGAAACCGAAATAGTTCCTATTAAAGATCAGTTGAATAAGCTGTCTGAACAGCGCAATCTTCTTGAACCTTTTGAAAGACTCAGGATTGCTTGCGAGCAGGTTCATCAGCAGAAATCAATTGAATAATATAAATGATCCGAAAAGTCCGAAGAAAACTTGCTACATCAGTTTCTAAAATTGAAGCAGTTGATGATTTTAATTTTGGAAACTGGTTAAAGGTTCCACTACTCCACGAACATGAGATCGGATCCATCCATTCCCGTTTAAAAGAAAATTTAAAAGAATCCCTCGATATTCCAGAAGTTGAATCAATCGGTCTTGACTTTGAAATACCCGAATCAGAAGTAACTGATGAAATAAAAAATTATAGTTTTAAAAAAGTTCGCAGTAATGCGGTCTTTTTCATGATGCATAATGTTACTGAACGAGGAATAAATCTTCCAGAGATTGAACCGAAACCTTTGGGCTATTCAGCTCGTAATGTTGATTTTCTTATTTCCCCGACTACGATTAAAACTATAACTGTAAAGTTCAGTACCTGGTCTCCTAAAGAATATAAATGCAGAATTGATTTACCGGAGATTTTCAATTACTTAAGTGAAATGGTTCCTGCTGTTTACAATATTCAGTTGCTTAAGTTGGAAGAGAATGCAAATCACATTAAGAAGATAGATATTTTAGCTGTTGATCTGGATTCATTCAAGAAAAGTAAAATTAAAAAAGTTCCTGTTGATGAAATTCATAAGGCGAGAAAAATTTATAAAATTAAAATTCCACCAATCGGAAGTTTTAAATCAACTCAAAAAGAAGTTTCATTTTCAGTCTTCAAGCTGCCAAAAATTTCTGATGCTGAAAATTGTACAATACCTGCCGTAAAAAACTGGTTTGCAAAAGTTCAGCTTCCACCTTCAGATTCATTTATTTATTACAGTCAGAATCTTGAAAAGCTTCCAACTCCAGATAAAAAAGTAAAAGAATATAAAAAGCCGGCTGAAATTCACGAATCGCTGAAACAAATACTAAGCAGTGTTAAAAAAGCAGATTGGAAAGAGCGGAAAGATCTGCATATTAAATTGAGACCTTATGAAGAAACAGGTGCTAAATACCTGGTTGAACACGATCACGCATTACTTCAGGATGAGTTTGGTATTGATAAAGAGAAGGAAGTTAT
>JANWIS010000022.1 GCA_025449775.1 Ignavibacteriaceae bacterium | reverse complement strand
TCAGCAACTGTTAAACCTGTAAGTCCGACTCTCAATCTTGCTCCTGGCGGTTCATTCATCTGACCGAAAACCAAAGCTGTTTTACTTAGTACACCGGATTCTTTCATCTCCAGCCATAAATCGTTGCCTTCACGAGTTCTTTCACCAACTCCGGAAAAAACCGAGTAACCGCCATGCTGAGATGCAATATTATGAATAAGTTCCTGGATGATTACCGTTTTACCAACTCCAGCTCCACCGAACAAACCAGTCTTGCCACCTTTTGTATATGGTTCGATTAAATCAATTACCTTTATACCCGTTTCAAACATATCTGTATTTGTGGAAAGATTTTTAAAGGGAGGCGCGGGTCTGTGGATTGGATATTTTTTAGCGGATTTTAATTCTCCCAAACCATCAATTGCTTTACCTGTAACATTAATTAATCTTCCTAAAGTTTCCGGGCCAACCGGAATTGAGATCGGTTCTTTCGTGTCGAATGCATCCATACCGCGTACCAATCCATCTGTTGAATCCATTGCAACAGCTCTCACCCTGTCTTCACCGAGATGCTGTTGAACTTCAGCCGTTAAGTCTTCAGTAACTCCTTCAGTTGTAACTCGTGGTATTCTTATCGCATTATAAATATCCGGTAAATTACCTTCTTCAAATTCTAAATCAACAACTGGTCCAATAACCTGGATAATCTTACCCTTATTTTCTGCCATTATATATCCTAAATAGTTTGAGTAAAAAAGAGATACAAAATTATGTGCAAGAAGCTTTTTTTACAAATAATTTGAAGAGGATTTTTTATTTATTTCAGTAATACCAACTTTTTAGCTGCACTATAATTCTCTGCAAAAAGATGATAAAAATATACTCCAGCTGGAAGATGTTCTGCATTCAGCTCTACTTCATTACTTCCGGCAACTGCATCACCTTCAAAAAGAGTTTTAACTTCCCTGCCAAGTATATCATATAGGATTAGTCTAATTGGAAATGTGTATGGCACTTCAAATTTTATTACAGTTGAAGGGTTGAAAGGATTAGGATAATTTTGATATAATTTGAATGATAACTCTGAAGGATCAATTTCTTCTACACCGTTAATAACTCCAAAATCAAATTCAGCAACAATAGGCAGATGGTCAGAAACATCGTGTAAAGCAAAAGCAATTTCCTGGCTGATTGGATATGGAGGATCCACAAGCTGCTTATTGAAATGGGTTCCATCATTTCCATATCCCCAATAGGTTGATGGTACATAATCAACCCCGCCAAAATTCATCATTGCCTGTGAGACAAGTATAAAATCAAATCTATCATCCATTCCTCCACTTGCGCCGCCATCCGGCAGTTGAAATGTTCTTGTTGATTGTGTGTGTATTGAAGAAAATGATGAATTGTTATGCCAAGAACCTGGCTGATCCAATGGATCTAAAAAGTAACCTGAAGTAGTTTGGTCAAGCAATCTCTCATAACAAGGTTCTGCTGATGTATAAAGATTAAAATCACCACAAACTAAATAATTCGTTCCGCCAGAAAGTTGATCTGTATAAAGTCTTAATCTTGCTGCTTCTTCACCTCTTGTTGTTTCGTCAGCCGGGGTATCACCAGCCTTGAAATGAGCAACATAAACTATCAATATATTCAACGAAAAATTATGGCGAAGCACATACTTCGTTATATAACGCGGTGTATTAGGAATAATTTCTGAGGTCAGTAAGGTAAAGATTGAATCTTTATAATAAAGTGCATTATCGGTATCGGGTCCATCAAAAAAAGCTGATGCCTGAAATGACGGTCCAAGCACTGCAGTTAAAAATAAATTAACTGCACTTTGTGATTGAATCTCCTGGACTGCAACTATATCAGGTTTAGCGTCGTTCATTATTAATTGAAGCTTCGGATTTTTTTCAGTAGCGAAGTTCGGATAGTTAAGAATATTGTAAGTTAAAAATTTTATTCTGTGCTGGGAGAGTGCATTTGGAATTACACTGGAAAGTATTAAAATCAGTAAAATTAATTTCTTCATAAAGTATACCCGTTATTATTGATCAGTTGATAAAATAAATCTTAATATTCTGTTATTTCCGGTATCCGCAACGTAAAGTGTTTTATCGAAGAAAGCAACACCATGCGGTTCGTTAAATAAGTTTGGGGCAATTCCACCAAAGGATTGAAGTTCATCCCCAAACGTATTAAATTTATAAACACTATCTTTACCTGCATCTGCAACATAAATATTCCCGGTTTCATCAACCGTACATCCTTCCGGTCTTTCAAATCTGTTTGGAATCATAAATGAAACTCCCGAACCCGGCAAAAAATTACTTTGATATCTTTGGTCAACTGGTGTTATTACATATTCCAACCATTGAGTTTTGAAACTATTATCTCCGGTTAAAGTAACTAAAATATCAATTGATTGTCCTTCAAATGAACTTAATGAACTTATATCGTAAGCAGAAACCACACCTTGTCCCAATGGATCAATATTTGGTACTCTACCTATTAATGTATCACCTTCACCAGTTCCGAATAATTCTTTCGGACTAAAAATTAATATTGAATTATCAGGATCTACAAAGCTACTATTGTTTGGTCCTTTTCTTGCGATATAAAATACATTATTGAAAAAAACGCAGGCTCCTGTGTACTCAACTAATGGTCTATTAAGATCTGCTGGTCGTGGTAGTAACCTAGTTACAGGTGCGTTTTCAATTTGATGTGAAACTGAGACCATATCCAGTTTGTATACTGCACTGTATGTTTGATTTTGCCCACCGACTATTGTATCAAACTGTGCACATACAATAAGGTTTAATCTAAAATCCTGAGCAATTGCAACTGGTTTTTTAATTGTCTTTGCTCCCAGAATATCGCCATTAAGATTTAACATGACAATGCGGTCATTATCCGTATCGACAATATAAATAAAAGGTTCTTTGCCAATCATTATATCAGTAGGTCTGTTAAAACCTTCCCAGGCAGGATTTAATTGAACGAATAAAGTATCACCACCAAAGTTATTGGTTCCATCACCAGTGTCAACTTCATTTAAATCGAGTGTATCGGTACAACTTGATAATAAAACTGTAACTAGTGTATATAAAAGAAGTTTTGAGATTGTTTTCATATTTATTATAAGCCTAATATTATCGAAAATCTATGAGAGGAACCCAACTTTTGGAAATTTGCATACGCATAATCGAGTGTGAATTCTGCTATACTGATTGGAACATGTAATCCCATTCCAAAGGAATAATTCTGTTCGTCGACATTGAATTTGTATCCTCCTCTAACAAACAACAATTTTTGCCATACATATTCTGCTCCCAGAACAATATTTTCACTATTATCATTTGGGTGATTGAGCTGAATAGAGGTAGTAACCCGATGCTCTTCATTTTCGAAAGGTTCAAAGGCAAACCCAATACGGAAAATTGTCGGCGGTGCAAATGATTGCCAATCAGATTTATTCCTGTCACCGATTAATATCACTTCTCCATCCGGTGAAAGCTCAGAACCAAAGTTTGAAACAGTAACTGCAAACCTTGTGGAACCTAATCCGGTTCTGTAATATGTTCCGAGATCAATCATAACTCCACGCATTTTTAATTTATCTAGTGTTTCCTCAATATATTTTACTGTTCCACCAAAGCTGAATTGGCTTGTCATTTTTCGAGCGTAAGAAATGGATATAGCGATATCACTAAATCCAAAATATTCTCCGGTTCCAAATGGTGCAAATTCATTTGTAACAGGCATATCTTCCATTGTAACTGCAGTAAGAGAAGCACCGAATGTATTATCAGAATCTAAATGATATACAGCTCCAATAAAATCATGGTTGATATCAACTACCCAAATGTTATGAGAAAATATAACCTGGTTTTTTGTGAATTGTGCAAGACCAGCCGGATTCCAGTAAAGTGCAGATGCATCATCTGCGATAGCAATGAATGATTCGCCAAGTGCTGCTGCTCTTCCACCGACTCCTATTTTAAGAAATTGAGCGGTTGAGATCCCAGCTCTTTGTCCACCAAGAACAGGAAATAGTTGTGCTTTCAAGTTAATACTCAATCCTAAAACTGCTATTATGATAAAATATTTTTTCAACATTAGAAGATTATTGAAACTCCAAACTTTATATTTCTTTTAGTCAGGTATCTTGCTGGATTTAACGGATACGGAGTAATCGGTGCCTGTAAATCCGGGTATCGTGGATCATTCCAACTGCTTGGTACATCGTCTCCATATTCATAAGCATTTCCGGTAACTGGATTAATGATTGTTGAGTTTTCATTGTCAAGAAGATTGTTTACTTCTATAAAAAATGAAAGCCTTAACGAACTTAATTCAAAATATTTTTCAAAATTCAGATCTATATAAAACCAGTCATCGCCTATTTCAGTGTAACGCTCACCAATAACATATTCATATTCTTCCCTTCCCTGTTCGTCAATCGAACCAGTAAACTCAGCTGGAGTGTATCTTTTCCCCGATTGAAAGAAGCCGCGTAAATAAATATTCCAATCATCTATTATTGTTTCTCCAAAACCAAAACTGCCTTGTGGTGCATAAAAATTCAGAGAAAGCGAAGTTGTAATTGGTCTGTCCCATGACAAATATTCTTCACGGATGGATTCTTCCAGATCACCGCGTGCAATTAATACTCCTTCTTCCGCTGAAGAACTTTTTCCGGTTACAATTGCATAAGAAAATGAAGCCTGTCCGTTGAACCATCTTCCAATCCTTTTTCTGAATTCTACTTCTAATCCTCTTGAACGTGCATAATCTGTATTTACATAAGTGATAAAACTTTCTGCAGCAAATCTGGCTGAAGTAATCTTTGCACTTCGTGTACTCACATAGTCAAAAATATCTTTGTAATAAGCTGTGATTGTAAGAACATCATCAGGCGTGAACTGTGTTTTAAGACCTAACTCGTACGCAACAGTAGTTTCAGGATCGAGATTTGGGTTTCCAAATTTTTGAAATGAAGATTGTGCGCTCGTAGGATTTATTTTTGCATAAACAAACTGCGGCTTTGGCCATTTGCTGAAATGTCCGTACGAAAAAAACAGTGTCTGATAATCGGAAACCGGATGTGAAATTCCTAATCTTGGACTCAGCCTTGCTTTAAATCGTCTGTCATTAAACCAACCGAATGTATCTTCATAATAGCTGTCTCTAATTTCATCAGGGATAGTAATAACGTTTGTATCTTGAACTGCATCATCCACATATTTTCCCGGGAACCAGTAATCGAGACGTAACCCAAAGTTCAATATCATTCCACCAAAATTAATATTATCCTGAGCATAGAATGAACCCAGTGCCGGATAAACCTGGTAAATGTCGTTGTTCAATCCGAGTTCACCAATCCATGGTTTATAAATATCAACGACCTGCATTTCCTGGAATTGCATATTGAAACCAGCTTTGAACTTATTCATTTCATCGAAGAAGCTTGTAAGATCTCCTCTGAAAGAAAATTCTTCAAGAAAGTGATCGTGCCATGTAAAAGGATTTCCAACATCCCAAAACCCATCACCGGGAATTACACCAACTGTATCACCTTCTTCGTTGTAATATTGAATCGGAAAGTTTACGATGTCTTTTGGTTCATTATAAAGATTATAATAACTGCCGTTTGCATCACCGCGTAAGTTTGTGAAGAAGTAATTCACTTTTGCTTCATAATAAGTTCTTGAATTTAATGTATGAGTAACTCCTAAATTATGATAGATGTTGTCATGTGTAAATGTGTTTGCCTGATCAAGAATATTTTGAAATGTAAATTGATAACCGGGTGAAGGTTCAACATATTCAAGGTTTGATTGAAGCGATTGTGAATTCTGATTAATGTTCACTGACTGGTTGAATGAGTAATTGAACTTAAGAGTAGGAGAATAGAGATAAGTAAACTTTAAAAGCCAGAACCAGCTGTTCTCTTCACGTGGCGCAAATCGTGTTCCTTGAAATGTTGATGAATATAATTGCTCAGCAGTTGATTTGTAATAACCCTGAGTTACGCCGTCGCTTATCCCCGAATAAAAGTTAGAAAAAAAAGTAAGATGACCGGGAATATCTAATCCAATCGCAGGTAATAAAAATGATGTTAATGGCTCCGGTCCGCCGAAAGTTGCTTCAAGCACATCAATGTTAAAAACATGTTCAGATTCTTTGTTTCCAAAATTATCTCGTTTGTAAGTAACTGAACCGCTGTATTTTTCACCGCCTTCTCTTGTCTTCACATTTACAATACCTGAAGTTGCCTGTCCGTATTCAGCGTTGAATCCACCGGTTATTACATCCACTTCTTCGATTGATGAAGCACTCAACTGCAATCCATATCCTGTTCCTGCAATCGGATCTTGAACAGAAACTCCATCAAGCAGAAATGCATTTTCATAAGTTCTTCCGCCACGTATGTGAATTTCATTGGAATTATTAACAACCACACCTGATTGCTGACCAACAATGTTTTGAACGTTCTCAACAATTAATTTATCTATCTCTTCCTTTGAAATATTTCTGCGGCTTTGTGTTTCTTCAACATCCATCAGAGGTTTTTCACCAATTACAACAACATCCTGTTCAAGAGTTAATACTGTCTCTTCAAGCTTCACATTTAATTTTGTTGTTTTTCCATCATCAATCTTTATCCCCGTATACTGAAATGTTTTATAACCAATAAGAGAGACATCAACATTATAACTACCAGCTGATATGTTTGAAATCTGGAAATTGCCATTCAAATCAGTTGCAGCACCATAATAAGTTCCTTTAAGAATTACGTTCACACCAGGTAATGGTTCACCTGTTGCTGCATCTACAACATTGCCTGCAAGGTTACCAACCTGTTGAGCAAGTAATGAGCAGCTAAAGAAAAAAATTGTGATTAATATTTTCTTCATGGAATTATCCCAAACAGATCGAAGAAAATTTTCTGAAGAAGCGGTTTAACATTTCCAGTAGCATTACATTTATCCAAAGGTAAAGCAATAAAGAATTCAGTTAATTCCACATTCGTGAATCCGGCATAGCCATCTAACTCGCCATTCGGATAATAATAAATTGGATTAGCAGCCAAAGTATTCAGGTAAAATGATTTTACTCGAAAAACATTTCCTGATAATTGAAGATTAGGATATGTCGGATCTGTCAGATCAGATGCAATGATAGTTCCCGGAAGCATAGAAACCCGTGCATCAATGCTATCGGAAATTATCGGGATAAAACTTTGAAGTTCAAGTGGATCAACTGTTTGAGGAAATTGCATCGAGTATGCAATCTTACCGCCTTGAGTTAAATATTTCTGTGTAGAAAATGATGCAAGATCAATTGAAGGATTATTATCAGTATACCAGAATAAATAATCAAATAATTTTATTGTTTCAAGGAAAGTAACATTCTTGTAGGGCGGTTCCTGGTTAATTACATCATATACATCATAACTTCCGGTAAGACCAAGACTATCTAACATTGCAGAATAAAAACCTGCTGAATTATCTGCTGTGGAATAGTCATCAATTACCAGCAGACTACCGACAGGTTTTTTAACAAACCAATGATCATCAGGATCATCACCTGGCAGTCTGATGAACTTGGATTTTGCACCGGAAATATCTTCTGCCTGAACATAGAAATAATTCAATTCGTCGAACAGCAAACCGGGTAAACCTTCAGGATGAATATTATTCTCC
>JANWIS010000021.1 GCA_025449775.1 Ignavibacteriaceae bacterium | reverse complement strand
TTAAAAAGTCCTGAGCCTTCTGCAACTCCGATTCCGATCATAACTGCAAGCACATAACCAAGCGGAGGAAAGTTTACAAAGTTGTGAACTACATTTTCGTAAATCCATCGAAGCCCTTCTCCGTTTAAAAGATTTTTTGCCTGTATCAAAGTACCGTCTCCCGGATGAACTGCAGTTAATCCGATCATACTGGAAATTAAAGAGGCAATTGCAACTATGACAGCAATTATTGCAAACAATGTTGCCGGGTGAGGAAGTTTGTTACCAGTTATTTCAATATAGTCTAATGATTTGTTGAATATTCGCGATCCGAGTGATGAAGAGTTCAAAAGTTCCTCCAATAGCTTGAAAAATATTTGCAAAGATAGGATTATCCGTATGGAAATAAAATAATCTGTACGAAAATTAATTATTCCAAATAAATTCTCGGAACGCGAGTGTTGATGTTTGTAAGAATTTCATAAGGAATTGTTCCTGCCCATTGTGCAAGATCTTCGCAAGTGATTGATTCATTCCCGTTTGTTCCTAAAAGAATAACTTCATCACCATTGTACGCAGAATCATTTTCAATATTCACCACAATCTGATCCATCGAAATATTTCCAACAACAGGATATGGTTTTCCGTTTAGTAAAACTTTCGCTTTGTGCGACATGCTTCTTAAATAACCATCGCCGTAACCAACCGGAATAGTAACGGCACGAATATTATGATCGGGTTTGTAAGTCAATCCGTAACCAACCGCATTTCCGGCTTTAATCACTTTAAAATAAACTACTAAGGATTTCCAGCTTAATGCTGGTTTAACATCAACTTTTCTTTTTACTTTTTCGGAAGGATAAACTCCGAATAAAATAATTCCCGGTCTTACCATATCAAGATTTGCTTCAGGCAATTGAAGTATTGCACCTGAGTTTGATATATGCCTAAGCGGAGGTTTGATGGATCTGCTGTTGAAAAAATCTAAGACTTCATTGAAACGTTCAAGCTGGATTTTAGTGAAAGATAAATCATCTGCTTCAGAATTTGCAAAGTGAGAATAAATTCCTTCAACAACAATATTTTTACACTTGTATGCAGCTTCTAAAAATTTATCGACATTATAATAGTGAACTCCGATTCTTTCCATTCCTGTATCAATTTTAAGATGAACAACTGCTTTTGTTTTCATCTGTTCTGCAGTATCATCAATCTGTTTAAGCTTATCAATTGAAGAAGCTGTAATGGAAAGTTTGTGCTTTAAGAAAAGAGGAATCTGGTTTCCCCAAACTCCGCCCAGAACAAGAATTGGAATTTTGATCCCCATTTCGCGAAGAAGAATTCCTTCTTCCACAACAGCAACTCCGAGATAATCTGCTTTTAATCCTTCGTACAATTGTGCAATACGAACCAAGCCATGACCGTAAGCATTTGCTTTGAGGATCGGCATTATTTTGCAATCAGCATGCTTTTTAACTTTTTTGAAATTATCGGAAAGGATTTTTAAATCCACTTCAACCCTTGTCGGACGAACTATTTCATCAACGCTGATTACAGGATGGTTTATTTGATTTTTCAAAGTGGATTTAGTGATTTATTATTTTACTGTCTATGCAAAGATAAATGATTTGGGAATAAAAAAATTTTAGAGGAGAGGATTGATACGAACAAAAAAAATCCTTTGGAGGAATAATCCCCCAAAGGATATGATGAATAATTAATTTACTTTTTATAAATGAACATTTAAAATTACACTTGCAGCACCAATACCGAAGAACGATGAGCTTTGTCCTTCAACAGTTGTACTACCGACTGTTTCTTCGGGTTTCAGCAGAGTTCTAACACCAAGCATGTATTTACCTCCGAGAGATAATCCTTCAGTAAAGTACCAATCGAAACCAAAATTAACTCCGGCACCAAAACCACTTCCCACAAATTCGGTTGTAGTGATAGTTCCACCTTCGGTTTCAATCAGTTCAGAAGATGCAGTTCCATAATTTATATTCACACCGAAATAAGGAGAAACTCCGTAAAGTGAATTAAAATGGTAGTTGCCATCAAGTGCTATTCCAATGGTCATAGCAGAAAATTCTTCTCTGTCTCCATTTGCAAACTCCTGGTCAGTCGATGTATTTCCCAGGTTCAGTCCCGCCGTCACACCAAACTGACTTGTAAAGAAGTACCGGAACCCGGCACCAAATAAATCCATCTGGTCAGTCGGGTAAACAGAAACTGAACTTACATACAACGGTTCAAAATTACTTTGGAATGGTGTATACATAAAGACGAATGATTTTGAACCCTGTCTTACTTCAGGTTTAGGGCCATCATAATTTGAATTAACCTGTGCAAAGCCGAACTCCATTACAGCAATGGTTAAAAAAATGAGAATGGCTTTCATAATATGTTCTCCTCAATTAATTGATGATGATTTAATTATCTCAACCCCTTCCAACAAGTTCTGTTCCATTAAATAGGAGGTAATTTTTAATAATTAACCGAATGAATGATTTTAATCTGAAATAAATGACACTTTTACAAATACTCATTCCGGACTTACATTTTCAATGGAAAATTTTATCAGGTCAGAATTGCATATCCTTATCAATTTATAAACCAAAAAAATAATATTTTCTACATTGATTCAAGGTATGAAATCCGGACTAGAATTATTTTTAACGAACCGGAAAATATTCAACTCTAACGTTGCGAAAAGCCATTGCATGATTTCTTACCAGCATCAATAATCTGCTGGAATGCTCTTAAAATGTTTTCTGTAATTCAGAAATTTATCTGTGTCTTTATGAGCTTTTATTTAATAATTCACTGAAAATAAATTCAAGTGCCATTGAATCGGTATTGGAAAATTATTTTAACACACGTATATAGTAAAAATATGTTCCATAGATTCAGATGTTGGAGGTAATTTGAACATAAATGCTCAGGAAATAATATGGATAATTGCTATTAATCAGGACAAGATTAAAAGCATAGAATCATTCATTAAAAAATTCTGTGAATTCGAAACGACTGTGGGAAATTCTGTAGTTCAATGGCTTCCTTACAAAATAAGCAAGGAGACTATGATCATCCCCAAAGATGAAAATGATTTTTTTCATAAACTGTATGATTTCACAAGATTGATAGACAAACTTATTGCAAATGAACTCGTGCAATTCGGTACAAAACCTGTAGGGATTAACGAACTACTGCCCATATTTAGAAAAGAAGGACAGCCGTTCCCCGAAGTTTGGGAGCTTTTGAAAAACAAACAGGGTTTGACTATAAATTCTACTCCACAGCTTAAAGAATTTATCAGTGATGATTTTTTAACAAGAGAAGAAAAGCGTTATATAGAAGAACGGCATCAAAGAATAAAATCTGAATTTTTAACCTTAGCAATTGCGGTTACTGCTGTTATTGCTTTGATAACAACAGTAATTACTTTATTAATAGTGGACACAACAACAAGTGACAAAAATATTTTCATGAACCAGGAATTTGCATATTATTCGGCGATAGC
Organism: Ignavibacteriaceae bacterium; assembly: GCA_025449775.1. Taxonomy (GTDB): domain Bacteria; phylum Bacteroidota; class Ignavibacteria; order Ignavibacteriales; family Ignavibacteriaceae; genus IGN2. Next base: position 4,908 of record JANWIS010000021.1, on the reverse strand, counting down.
AGAAAGAAAAATGCTGTATTCGGAAAATGTGATTGAAGTAAGGGTAAAGGCTTTAATATGGCTTGATAAATTTAAAAAAGAGCAAAGTTATCCAGAGAAAAAAAATTTAATAAGTAAATGGCATGAAATTGATGAAGAGATTAAAATTAATAATTCTGCAACTATGATCTATTCGGATCTTGGGCATGATTCAATAATAAAATTTGATGAGCTGCTTAAAGAAATTTCAACAGGACTGATCAATACTACAATTTCCGACTCACTATATAATTCAAAAAGAAATGAACTGGCAAAACGTTTTAAACTTTTGATTAAAAACATCAGGGAAACTGCTTTGGGTGAATAAGATTATATAAATAATCTCTAAGATGAAGAGGTTGATACTAAAAGAACATTTCAACAGAAATTAATAGAATAAGTAGTAACCCTTCCACTTATTTCATACAATTTTCTTGTCTGTTAATCAATAAACAATTAGTTTTCAACAGCGATTCATCAGATAAAAGCAACACACATCTGAGGGCATTTTAATTCATTTTATAAAAACTAACAGGAGGCATTTTTATGTTCGTTCGAAAATTTTTTCTTGTTCTAATCCTTGCATCAATCTGTTCATCAGGTTTATTGATTGCACAGGAAGAACCAAAAGACCAGCTATACTGGATACGTGAAGAAGTAGCAAAAGTAAATATGTGGGATCAATATGAAGAAACTTCAAAACAATGGGTGGAACTTATGAATGAAGGAGGACTTGATCTTCCTTATGTAAGAGCAACCCAAAGGGATGACGGACACTATTATTATGTTATTCCACTTTCCAGCTATGCAGATATTGATAAATTTTCTGAAATCTTCGGCTCAGCTGTAGATAAAATTGGAAAAGAAAAGTGGGCTGATTTTATGATCGAGAATGAAAGCAGTATAGAAACCCATAAAGATTTCATAGCAAAGTGGTCTGCACAATATTCTTATGTCCCTAAAGAACCAAGAGTAAAATTTGAAGATGCAGGATTTACACACTGGCTTTTCTTTACTTATAAACTTGAAAAGCGTAAAGAAGTTTTGGATGTTATTGCTGAATGGAAAGCATTGTACGAAAAAAATAATATTCCTGATGCATGGAGCATCTGGACAATTGAACTTGGTCAAGCAAATAATATGATTGCATTAACTGAACATGGAAAGGATGGTGCCAGCTTTTATTCTGCATTGAAGGAAACAGGTGATAAGCTTAAAGAAGAAGAAGATAAACTTTGGGCAAAGCTTTCACCTAATATTTTATCAATCGAGAATAAGTACGGTAAACCAAGACCTGATCTTAGTTATCATAAAAAATAATCATCTTCGATTTAAAGCCCTCTAAGTTGAGGGCTTTCTAATAAATGAGTAAATATTTAGTTATAATATCATCCGGATGATTGATAATTTCAGAGAAACTACTTTATTTTTAACCAAACATTTATTTACTATAAATAAAAATCGGAAAGAATATTAATGCCTTTGTTTATGGATCGTCACGATAGCCTGGATGCTACTGCACAATCACTTGCGGAAGCTCATCAGCTGGATCTAAAAATACAAAGTAAATACGGCTGCAAAGCATTGACTTACTGGTATGATCAGGATAAGCAGATTGCTTTTTGTTTAATCGAAGCACCAAATAGAAAAGCAGTTGAACAAATGCATAAAAATTCTCACGGACTCGTTCCGAATCAGATTGTAGAAGTTCAAAGTAATATCGTCGAATACTTTTTAGGACGAATTTCTGATCCTGAATCCTCTAAAAACTCAGAACAATTTATTAATGAAACTGCATTCCGTGCAATTTTATATATTGATTGTAAATCTTTAGTAAAAAGCCCGGCTTCTGTTAATGGAAATGAATTCGGAGTTCGATACATTCAAAACAAACTGATCCGTCCGGCTTTAGTAGAATTCAACGGTATTGAAATAAAAATTAAAAATGAAGGGTTAATGGCTTCATTCACTTCTGTTTCAAAGGCTCTCAAGTGTGCTGTCAAAATACAAAAAGGAATCAAAGAAATTAGTCGAAAGATAAAACGGAATAAAACTTTTGCATTGATTGGTTTAAGCACCGGATATCCTGTAACAGAAGGAAATGATTTTTTTGGTGAAACGATCCTGTTAGCCAAAAGGCTTTGTGAGATAGCCAGTGATGGAGAAATTGTTATCTCGAATGCTTTAAGAAACGATTATGAAGAAGGTGAATTTAAAGCCAGTAAAGTGTCGGTCAGAATTATTAACCCTTCTCAAGAAAAATTTCTGAATATGTTAATGGACTTAACAGAACAAGTTTGGAATGATGAAAACTTTGATGTTGAAAAGTTCAGCAGAAAAATCGGATTGAGTAAAGCACAGTTGTATCGTAAACTCACTTCGCTGACCGGATACTCACCTAACGAGTTTATTAAAAAATACAGGTTGAATAAGGCATTAAAATTTATTGAAACAAAACAAGGTAATATATCCGAAATAGCTTATGAAACTGGTTTCATCAACCCATCTTATTTTTCGAAATGTTTCCAGTCAAGATTCGGGATACTTCCATCTAAATATGCTGGTGCAATCGATTAATTCTTTCCACGAAGTTTTGATCCACCGATTTTAGTCCTGCCTTTTAATGAATCAATTTTACTATTTATTGAACCAAAATTAGCAGACAAACATCCTGTTTTAATTTAATATTGACGTGTAAATAAACTGAGCAGTTAAATCAATCTGAATCTTTTTAGCTGCTCTGATAAAAACAATATTTATTAATTATCTGATGGAGGCTTGAATGAAAAACTTAATTATGTTTTTCGTTTTAATGGTTATTGTTTCAATAATAACGAATAATGTGATGGCTCAGGACAACAGCAAGGAAAAAATTGTTATGAAGCGTTATATGGTTGAGAGATCTTTTCCTGCCGGACTTGAGATACCGGTTAATATGGAAGGAAGTGCAATATGCCTGAACGTTGTTTCTACAAACATCGAAGATAATGTTTTCTGGGTTCACTCTTATGTAACAAACGATCATAAGAAAACATTCTGCATCTATGATGCACCTTCTCCTGAAGCAATAAGAAAAGCTGCAGAGAAGAATGGATTACCTGTTGATAATATAACTGAAGTAAGTGTGCTCGATCCTTATTTTTATAAATGATAATTATATTCTTTAATGCCCTCTTAATCGAGGGCTTTTTAATTTTCGAACCATTGTTTAGTACAAGTAAAAATATAAATGTCCCTTTTATTCTATATCAATCACTATTATACTGATAATTTGAATTTACTTTTGAAAGCAATAGTATCCCGATTATATTTGAAAAGCAGATTAAATTTATAAAACAGAAAAAATTTCTGTTTAATTTAAATCAAAAAAAAATCAGTAAGAATTTCGATGAAAACTACATCCTTTCTAACTGCAATTCTTTTCTTGAGTTTATTTTCATTTGCAAATTTTGCACAAGGTGAAGCTGCTGTACCATTTTTACAAATTAATCCTTCACCTTCTTTAAGTGCAATGGGGCAAACAGGAACGGCATTACCAACAGAAGATCCATTTGGATTCGTCTGGAATCCTGCTCAATTAGGTTACACAAGCCAGACAAATAATCTCTCTTACATTTTTTATCCATCTAAACTTGAATGGATTCCTGCATTTATTCTGGATTTGGAACTAAAAGCAATTGCCTTTAATGCGGGATATAACTTTAAAGACTTGATCGGTTTTCCATTAAGTTTTGGCTTCGGTTATTCAAATCTGGAATTCAATTATGGTACTTTTTATAGTTACGATGAGTTTGGAAATATTATTGAAGAATTTGAACCTAAAGATTATTACGATGCATACTCTTTTGGATTAGGAATGGATTATTATATTCAGCTCAGTATTGGCTATACAATTAAGGATGTGACTTCAATTTTTTCTGATACTCCTACTGGTGCTGACTCTAATCGAATCTCAGCAGAAACAACTGTAAACGATTTTGGAATTTTATTAAATGTTCCGGTTCTAAAATTAATTGATGACAAGATGCAAGTTCAGTTAGATGAAAACCTATTTGCAAAACCAACATTTAATTTTTCTTTGGGTTACTCAAAATCAAATATCGGAGATGAAATTTATTACATTGATCCGGCTCAAGCTGATCCGCTTCCAAGAATGGACAGAATTGGATATGGAATATCAACTGGCTTTGATTTGGTATCTGATGATTTCAGAATAAATGCATTTAATCTTTCATTTACTGTTGAGGCAGATGATATATTGATTTCACGTGACTCTGCAGGATATGAATATCAATCTACATTAAGCGATTTGAACTTCTCAAAAAACATCATCCAAATTGAAGGCGATGAAAAGATTGTTTCGCACGCTGGTACAAAACTCGAATTTGTTGAAACCGTTTCTTTATCCTTTGGTCATTTTTCAGGACGTGGTTTTGATATGAGAGAAACAAATGGTTATGAGATAAGAGCGAAAGGACTTTTAAAGCTTTGTGCATTGTGGGCTAAAGATCCGATAACAGATTTTCTCAGAGATCATATTGATATAAGATATTATAATACAGATTACTTTGACTATCATGCTTTCCAAACAAAAATGACAGGGCTGGCATTTTATATTCACAATTTGAATGAGTTGTTTGAATAATAAATTTTAATTATTGCGGTGCATCAGCTGTATACTTTTGTTTAATTTTTTCTTCTGCTTCAATATCTTCAACTCCTGAAATTCTATGAGCTAAAGATTTTCCATCGAGCTTATGAAATTCCAGAACTTCCAAAGGAGTTCCGCATTCGGGATATTCGGTTAATCCAAAGTTTGTGAATTCTTTACCAGCAATCTCACCAATCTCTGTTAATATATTTAATAATCGATCACCTAATCCGCCAATT
>JANWIS010000020.1 GCA_025449775.1 Ignavibacteriaceae bacterium | reverse complement strand
TTCACATCCCCATTCAGGTATAACTTGATATCCAAAATCCCGGATGAAAAGAGTGTCAGTATTATTTAAGACATCAACATGGTAAATATTTTTTGACCAACATTCAGGTGTCGGGACAATATATCTGTAAAACAAATGCGTATTGTAAAGTGAGTCTTCAAGTCCCCTTAATTCACTTATGTGTGAATAAGATTGTGCGACAGACTCCTGTATGATGAGAAAGCTAATTACAAATAAAAATGTTACCCATTTTTTCATAATTCCTCCGGTGGAATTGTTGGTTTAAACGTAAGAATTTATAGGCAGGAATTCAACTTAAAACACCTCGGATTTGTCACACTGAGCTCGTCGAAGTGTGACCGTCATCCTCCGACAGAGCTTGCCCTGAGTATATCGAAGGGCTCAAGATGACAAAGGATTTTAAGTATTTCTCTGGCGGAGAATTTCGAAAAGAAGTATTCCCGTGGCAACAGAAACATTGAGCGATTGGATTTTTCCGGTCATTGGTATCTTTACTAAAAAATCACTTTTGCTTGCTGTCAGTTTCCTGATTCCCTTTTCTTCATTGCCGACAATTAATGCGATTGGAATTTTGTAATCAGCTTCTGTGTAGTTTTTTGAGTTCTCAAGCGAAGAGCCGACAATCCAGAATCCTTTTTCTTTCAACTCATCAATAGTTTGTGAGAGATTATTTACCTGGCAGATTTTTATATGCCCGGTTGCACCGGCAGAAGTTTTTGTAACAACAGAAGTTATTGTAGCACTGTTATGTTTTGTAATTAAAATTCCGTTCACTCCGCTGCATTCTGCAGAACGAAGAATTGCACCGACATTATGTGGATCCTGGATCTCATCAAGAATTAAAATTAAAGGAAGGGAAGTTTTTTTTGCAATGGAGAGAATTTCATCGAGTGAAGAAAATTTGAAATCCTGTTTGAGTGCAATTACTCCCTGTGAATTTTTATCCGGTGAATAAGTTTTAAATCTTTCGAGCGGAATCTGGTTGCATTTAATACCTTTTTTCTTTGCGGCAACCCTGATTGCATTAATAATTCCTCCCTGCTGACCAAATAAAATATAAACCTGTTCAATTTCTTCTGCTGAATTTAGCGCTTCAAGTACGGGTTTTCTTCCGATGATGATGTTCATAATTCCAGAATAGACAATAGATTGTCACACTGAGCGAAGTCGAAGTGTGATAATTTAAAAATGATTATGTCAGTCTTCGACTCCGCTCAGACTGACAAGATTTTTACTTCAACTTTAAAATGATTGAATTAATATCTTTCAACGAAATTTTTTCTTCTTCTCCTGAAGACATATTCTTAAGATTCATCATCCCTGCTTTAAATTCATCACCACCTATAAAGAGAGTGTACTTTGCATTCATTCTATTTGCTTCTCTCATTTGAGCTTTAACGCTTCTTTGCAGATAATCAAAATCAACTGAGATATTTTCTTTTCTTAATTTTCCTCCAAGCTCACTTACAAAAGATTCAAGTCCATCATCAATCCTGATCAGGTAAACATCAATCGAAGGTTCAGGTACAGTTAAACTTTTTTCATTTTCACAGGCGAGGAGAATTCTCTCTATTCCAGCAGCAAATCCCGTTGCCGGAGTTGGTTTGCCGCCAAGATTTTCAATCAGCAGATCATATCTTCCTCCGCCAACAAGTGCAGTTTGAGCACCAACACTTCCGCTGTCAATTTCGAATGTAAGTTTTGTATAATAATCTAATCCTCTCACTAATGAGGAATCTATTTCAAAAGGGATGTTTGATTTTTTCAACTGTTCTTTCACGACCTCAAAATCAATTTTGCTTTCTTCATCAAGATGATCAGTAATTTTCGGTGCATCTTTAATAATCAGCTGATCCGATTCAACTTTGCTGTCAAAAATTCTTAAAATATTTTTATCAAATCTTTTCCTGCTGTCTTCTGAAAGTCTGTCCTTTTTTTCTTCCAGATAATTTTTCAGAAGCTTCTTATAATTTTCTCTGGATTGAGGAGTGCCGAGCGAATTTATTTTGACTGTAAGATTTTTTAATCCAAGCGATTTAAGAATTTCATAAGCCATCTGGATCATTTCTGCATCGAGCAAAGGAGAATTGCTTCCGATTGCTTCAGCACCAAACTGGTGAAACTGCCTGAACCTTCCAGCCTGCGGTCTTTCCTGCCTGAACATCGGAGAAATATAAAATAATTTTACAAGCGATTGTTGAGCTCCGAGAGAATGTTCATTATAAGCACGAACAACTGCTGCAGTCATTTCGGGTTTTAATGTGAGGCTTGTATCGCTCTTGTCAGAAAAAGTGTACATTTCTTTCCCAACAATATCAGTCTCTTCTCCGATTCCACGGGCAAAGAGTGGTGTCTCTTCAAAAACAGGAGTTCTTATTTCTTTATAATTGAAGCTGTTGAAGATCCGTTCAACTGTATTCTCTAAATATTTCCATCGTGGAATATCTGACGGGAGAATATCTTTTGTACCGGTAACAGCTTTAATCATTTTGTTAAAAAATATTTAATGAATTATCAGTAAACATCGGAATAATTCTGTTCTTCTTCTTCAAACACTTTAAGAATTGAATCTTTACTGTCAGCTTTGATAAGTTTTTCTCGGAAATCATCATTGTTCATCAGTCGTGAAATTCTACTTAGAAGCTTTATGTGTTTTGCTACAAGGTTCTCTTTACCGATCAATAAAAAAACAAGTTGAACCGGTTCACCATCCAGTGAATTATAATCGATTGGTTTTTCACTTTTCCCGAAAGCAGCGATTATATCCTTAACAGAATCTGTTTTGCCATGGGGAATAGCAAAACCTTTTCCAACACCGGTTGACATTTTTTTTTCTCTTTCAAAAACACAGTTCCGTATATCTTCCAGGTTGAGGATTCGTTCATCGCCATTTAACAAGTCAATCAGCTCATTAATTACATCATCTTTGATTTCACTTTTAAATTCTGTTAGAACGTGTTTGGTACCGAGCAACTCAAATATTTTCATATCATGGAATGGATAAGAATAAAAAATTTTTCGGAAATGAATTTAACGATGATGCAAACTTTTAACAAACTAAATAAATATTTGCTCAATCAACCGGATGATCCAGATGAAATTTCTTCAAGCGGTTTTCGAGATCCGGAAATTGTTCTCGCCGGACAAGAGAAACACAAGCACGAATACCTTCAAGTCTTTCACTTCCTGTTATTGCAAGTGAGATCGCACTGATACCGTAGTAAATCATTTCTCCAAGCAATTGATCCCCTGAAAAACCAGGATACGCAAATGTAAAATAAAAACCATCTGCAATCGGGTCATTCTCATCTTTATCATATACAATATAAAAACCATTGCCTGTAAAAAGTTTCTTCATGATTTTTGCTTTCTCACCGTACTCTTTAACTACATCAACAAAATTAAATTCGCCGTCATTAGCTGCTTTAAGAATTGCTGCAACTGCATACTGTGCTGAATGCGTAACTCCGGCGCTTAATGCATAAACGGTTCCGAGAATCATTGCTCTTCCAAACAGATCTGTTGAGTAAAATCCTTTCAGGTCGGGACATTTTTTTTCGTAAAGTTTATCCGATAAAATCATTAATCCAATTCTTTGTCCTGCATAGCTGAATGCTTTTGAACAGGAAATAAAAATAATATAATTATCAGTGAAATGAGCTGCGGTTGCCTGGTATGGTTTTACACCCGGATGGTAAAGATCTTTTCTGAAATCCATTGCAACGTATGCAAGATCCTCAAGCACAACGACATTATATTTATCAGCAAGCTCTGCAATTATTTTCAGTTCTTTATCTGTAAAACAAATCCATGATGGATTATTCGGATTTGAGTAAAGTATTGCAGCAATATTTCCTTTTGATAAGTATGATTCAATTTTTGCTTTCAGCTTTTCTCCGCGGAATTCATAGACGTCAAAAGTTTCCCATTTCTGTCCCAAAACTTTTAACTGCTGCTTATGAACAGGAAAACCGGGATCGAGAAAAAGTATTCTATCTTTTTCTTTATACATCCTGCTTGTTGTAATGAATGCTGCAAAACTTCCTTGCATTGATCCAACAGTCGGGATACATCCTTCAGGATTAACATCAATATTCAGGAAGAGTTTAAGAAAACGTGAAGCTTCTTTTTTTAGCTGCGGAATTCCCTGTATATCAGGATAAGTATTTGCAACTCCTTTTTTCAGTGCATCAATTTCAGCTTGAACTCCGACATCTGCGGCTGGTAAACCTGGAACACCCATTTCCATTCTTACAAACTTTTCACCGGTTTCTTTCTCAATCTGATCAACCAGCTTTTTTATTTCACGGATGGAAGCATTGCCTAATTTTTCAAGATTACTTTCTTTTATTTTTTTTGAAACAACTTCGAAGCTGATCGGTGTGTCTTTCATCAGAGTAACTCCATAACAAGTTCAGTAGAATTTTGTTACACCAATTTAATCAGAATAAAAATGATTTGCCTTGATCATCAAATTTTATTGTGATCGCAGTTTGCACTTTGCGCTGATTTTTCTATCTGGATTGTAGAATGAACTATGCCGAATTTTGAATGAAGATCGCCGCAGATTTTTTTAAGAAAGTGATCGTCTTTCGTTTCCCCAGGGATAACAAGATGAGCTGTCAGTGCAATTTCGGTTGTGCTCATTGCCCAGATGTGAAGATCGTGAACTTCTTTAACTCCGGTAATTTGCTCCAAATATTTTCCAACTTCGTTCAGATTAATTTCTTTTGGAACAGCATCCATTGAGAGATGAAAAGAGTCTTTCAGCAAACCCCAGGTTCCAATTGTAATAACAATAACTATCACCAGACTTATTGCCGGATCAACCCAAAGCCATCCGGTTGATAAAATTATAAATCCGGCAGCAACAACTCCGACTGAAACTGCTGCATCTGCAGCCATATGAAGAAATGCACCTTTGATATTTAAATCTGCTTTTCGACCTTTCATAAAAAGAAATGCAGTAGCAGCATTTATGACAACACCAATTCCGGCCACAATCATCATCACGTTACCCTGAATAGGCTCCGGTGAAATAAATTTTCTAACGGCTTCAATAGTGATTGCACCGACTGCTATCATTAGAAGAATTGCATTAAATAACGCAGCAAGAATTGTTGATTTTCCAAAACCGTATGTGCGTTTTTCTGTGGCTGCAGTTTCTGCAAGATATGCAGCTCCCCATGCAAGAATGAGACCGAGTACATCGCTGAAGTTATGTCCGGCATCGGCAATCAATGCCATAGAATTAATTAGTAATCCGAAACCGAGTTCGACAGCAACGTAAATTATATTCAGGATTATCCCGATAGCAAAAGCCCGGGTAATGTTTTTATTATGAGGATGTGAATGATTGTGATCATGATCGTGCTGATACATATTTTCTGTACCTACTTCAAGGATGGTTTTTGAATAACCGGCTCACAATTATCTTCGCAATTACACATCAAGTTTCCACTTTTTACTTTTTCAAATGCTTCTCTTCCTTCTTTGAAAGCAAAATATGCAATGCCTAATGAACCTAGAATATCAAAATATGCTATTCCGAATACTTCATACAATCCGCTTGATGCAAGCAGAATGAATGAAAGGTAAAAACATGTTTTTGTACAATTTGCATCTGCAATGATTGCATCTGAGTTTAACTCTTTACCAACTTTTAATTTTGAAGTCATAAGCCAGTACATTGTTGCTATCGATATTACTGCAATAATAATTCCGGGAAATGTTGAGGAAGGTTTTACGTTATGGATAATATTCAAAACAGATCCTGCAATTAATCCTGCAGTAAGAAGATAGAAAACACTTCCTGTGATTTTCAAAGCAGTTTTTTCAAATTCATCACGAGTCTGAACTTTAGAATATTTCATTCTCAAAATCATATGAGCAATTCCGATTCCGGAAATCACTTCGACAAAGCTATCGACACCAAACCCCAGCAATGCAAGTGTTTCATCAGCATTTCCAAAATAAACTGAAATCAATCCTTCAGCTAAGTTGTAAAAGATTGTAATTAAGCTGAGTGTAAATGCCTTTTTAATTAAAGAATTCATCCTTGTACAATATTAGTCTAAAAAAATTACAGAAAAATTTTATTCTAAGTTAAAAGATAAAAAACGTTTAACAACTAAATATATATTGATTAAGAACATCAGCAAAGGTTTTAAAAATTTCATTAAATTGGTTAATGGGATATTTCTGGAGGAGATGTTTTCAATACAAGTGGTTTTATTTACATGTACAATAATTGCTCAGTATTGGTTCCAATATGATTACGATTTACAATTGTCATTTGACTAAAAAAATGAGATTTATTCTCACTGAAAAATATTGCTGGTATTACTTCACTACATAAATTTTGTTTTAATTTTTTTAACATTATAGGATATTCTTCATTATTCCAGCTATAATTATTCAAAATTACTAAATCTATATTATTTTCTTTTGCATATTTAATTATCTCATCATCCGGCTTACCAAATCTGATTGCTGATTTTATATTAATATTCAGGTGAGGAATTTCTAAAATAAATTTATTTATTTCTTCCATCGCATTGTTTGATCTCATCTCATGGAGAAATTCATCTTTCATTGTTTCCGACCGATAGCCCGATTCTATAATATGAATTAAATGTAAAGTGGCATTTTCATTATTAGCAATCAGGCAGCCCAGATAAAAAACAGAATCTGAGTACTCAGAAAAATCCAATGGCAAAAGAATGTTTTTATATTTTTTCAAGTCAAGCCTCCTTCTGCATTAATCCATCAAGCTCAACAGATATTTCAGATAGGTCAAACGGTTTATAGAAAACAGCGTTAACATATTTCCTTATTTTTTCATCAAAACTCTTTACCCTGTCATTAAATACGTAAATAAGAATAATTGGAATGTTATTATTTAGCTGGTGAATATCCTGACAGATTAATTCGATTGACTTAGATGGTTCGATATCCATTATTATAATATCTGTATGAATATGACTGACAATTTCTTTGAACTCTGATAAATTTGTTGTAAGCGTTACGTTAAATTTATTCTGCAAATAATTGAGGAAACTATAGCTGAATAGAAAATCTGTGCTGTATAGTACTAACTTTTTCATAAAACTGTCATTCAATTCTGTTTCGGATAATTTAAACTGAACTGTATTAATAAATTCAGGGTTGTTTATTAAACAACCCTGATCCACAATATGATTCATCAGAATGAAACAACTGCTTCAATTAAGTAACCATCAAATTTACCATTGCTATAAATACTTGATGAGGGGTAGTCGTTATAAGTCTGATTGACATATTCAAACTTTGTCAATACATTGTCTGTTAGGAACCAACCAATACTACCTTGAATCCTGTTAATTGTAACCGGATCGGGATTGCTGTTTAATAGTTTTCCTGAAGCTGTATTGTATCTTACACCAACATAGAAATTTTCGGTACTGCCGAACCTGTAAAGTCCGTCTATTGCAAACTGAGTCCAGGCCCTTGTCTCTGAAGATCCTGGAGTATCACCACCTTCAGGTCGTTCAAAAGTACCAAACACTTCAAAACTATAAAATCTTATAAATGTGTTTACCATAAAGGCAGTTATTTTATCAGCAAATCCTGGATTCCATCTTCCAGATGTGAAATTATCGGTAGTTGAAGTTGCACTTTCCATTACGCTATAATAACGTGAACCGGCTCTGTCTCCGCTATAAAGATAGAGCCTTGCAGCTTTGTCATTTTGATAAATTGAACCTGTTAAACGGAGTCTTAAATTTTCTGATAGCTGCTTGTCATATCCTAGCTTACCAAGAAATGCAATACTAGTAGCACCTTCATCGGTTACACTTTGATTGAGTTTTCCATTGGTTATTCCAACCATTGCCAAAAAACCGCTATTACTATAATATACTTCACCGCCTACTTCAGTTGTAAATCCATCAAGAATATAATTTCCAACAAAAGGATTGTATAAAGTCATAGCATTATCTGAGCGTCTGAAATGAGCATCCCCAAAATTATTTTCCATATGACCAATCTTAATAGTTACAAAATCCATCACATTATCCAGAAAGCCGTCACTTATAAAATCCAGTCTGTCGATTTGCAGATAACCACCCTTAACATATGCTTCATGATGATGTCTTGAAGAAAAGTATGTGCGTAAATGCATTCTCATTCCCCGAGCCAATTGAACATCAATATCGAAGTTTGCAGTTGCCAGATTAAAATTATTTGTAAGATCTCTCAATTGATTAACATTGTTTCCGTTTCCATCGTCAACAGTATCTGCATCATTAGTATTATTAACTCCCTGGAATTGAAGTGTTGATGCACCACCAATCCTGACCTTTAGTCCTTCATATTTTATAGTATCTTCTTTTGAAGTTTCAAAAATATTCAAACCGTTTTTATCAGGGTAACGGTAGTATTGTAGATCACGATCTTGTGCCGTTTGTAACGGAGAAAAAACAAAAAAGTAAACCAGTATAAGATTTACAATAATTGTTATTGAGTGTTTCATTTTCTGCCTCAGTTGTTTTGTTGTTACTAGTTGAATTAATAAAATTTTTTCTTCGAATTTATTTTAGACAGACAAACGAAGTACCATATTTCAAAAAAATCTTTAAGTGGACATTTAGTTCAGTTAATGAATAGACGTTATCAAATCAGCAGAAATTATTTTTTTTGAGTATTGCACTTCTGCATTGAGACCAGACCATTAATTGCAGGATTGCAATATGATAAACTCAGCTAATTGGTTTTTATTGGTTAAACACAAAGAAATGTTACGGCATCAAGTTTGGGTAATCATGATCAACGAGAAAAATTTATAAAAGGTCCAATAATGAAAAATTCAAACTACAGTATTCTGGTATATCTATTTATAGTGCTTTCTATATCAAGTTACGGCCAACAACCGGAAGCTGTAGTATCGAAGTTCGACTCTGAGAGCAAACTTTGGCTCGAAGGTACTTCAACATTGCATGATTTTACAATTGAAGCAAAAAAAATTAATAGTTCTCTAGCGATTGAGCGCATAGAAGAAAATGAAACTACAAAACAAGTTGGTTTTAAAGTTTCTAAACTAAGTTTAACTGTACCGGTTTTAAACCTGGATAGCGGGAAAGAATCTATGGATGAAAATCTAAGAGAGGCTTTAATGTTTGAGCAAAACCCAAATATTATTTTTGACCTTAACAGTCCGGTTTCATTTTCTCTCACCAATATTAGTGATTCAGTAAATATTGATACTAAGGGATTCTTGACTGTTGCAGGTACAAAGAAATCCGTAAACATTCAAATTTCAGTTTTAAAAACAGGCCCAAATAAATTTGAGATTAAGGGTAAAAAGAAATTACTAATGACAGATTTCGGAGTTGAGCCACCCAGTATGTTTTTTGGAACTGTAAATACAGCAGATGAAATCACTGTTAATTTCAAAATGTTTCTAAGTGGTAAATAAATAACCGAGATGCAATAATCACTTTTATTGGATAAGATTTTCTATTCAGTTCGGATTTTATAACAAGTTATTAGGAAAAAGAAATGAGAATAACTAAAAGTCTAACCAAGAATATAAAACACAATAATTTGTCAAAACCAGAAATTGACTCTCTGATGAATAAATCAAAGTCAGGTGATTCCAGAGCATTTGTTGATTTGTCCAGAATAATCAGGGAAATTTCTTATTCCTATTTTCTTTCAAAACATCGTTTAAAAAAAATCATCAACATAGAAGATGTAGATGATCTGACAAACGATGTTTACGTTGCGTTTGCAAGACACTACCATAATATTGAAAACGCTGAAAACTGGCTGCGAAGAGTTCTCTTTCTCACTTATATCAGATGGTATAAAATGAGCAAGTCAAGGATGATGTATGCATTGAATGAAAATATGTGGGTACAGGATAACACAACATTTGGATCGGATATGATCGATGCTAAGACGATAATGTCTACGGTGGAAACTTTAAGCGAGGAAAAACAGGAGATTCTTAAACTACGTTTCTGGGAGGACTTAAAATTTTCGGAGATTGCAGAAAAACTTTACAAAAACGAGTCCGCTGTTAAAAAAATGTTTTATAGAACTCTTTTAGAAGTAAGAAGTAATTATTCCTGACTTAGTTCGGATTGGAATATTTGATTATATTTTTGAAACTTTAAATTCATCAGATGAAATCGAAGTGAAACTAAAAATAACAAATAACCGAAAACAATCAACATAAATGACAAAAATTTTCCTATATCTATCAATTCTTTTACCAAGTGCATTATTACACTCACAACAGAATAATGAAACAAAGTTCGGTACACTGCCCCAAAGTAAATTGTGGATTGAAGGAACTTCTACATTAAATGATTTTAGCTGCGGAACATCTGCGATCAATGGATTTGGTGTAATTAGAAATAATATTTCCGTAAAAAGTAGTGTTGAAAATCAAAAACTTACATCTGTTGTTTCAGTATCAATAGCGGTTGAAAGATTTGATTGTGGTAATCCGTTAATGAATGATGATATGTACAGTGCAATGAAAGCAGAAGAATTTCCATTTATTCAGTATGAATTAATGCGCAGTAAAATTATCGGTGAAAATATTAAAGAAGAAAGCTGGTCTGAAATCGAAACAGTCGGATATCTTACAATCGCTGGTGTTAAACGGATTGTTAATATACCTGTTAAAATAAGAAGACTTCCTGATGGGAAGTATAATCTTGTTGGAAGTAAAGAGCTATCAATGTATTCTTTTTATATTGAGCCACCTACCGCTTTCTTTGGATTAATTAAAGCCGATCCTAAGTTAATAGTGAACTTTGATTTGATTGTGGATGCAGACGTAACTGATGACAATGAAGAAAATTGATCAATTCTTAATTGTCGAATCAAATATGTTTATTCATCTTCCGGTAAAGAGTGGATGGATCAACACCAAGTAATTTTGAAGCTTCAGTTTTATTACCATTTGTTTTTTTTAAAATTTCAGAAATATGGTTCTGTTCGAAAGATTCAAGTGCTTCAGTAAGATTGTCAGAATATGTTTCTGATTTACTCTGAATAATTTGTGTTGGTAAATATTTTAAAGTTATGATGTCGTCCGCACACAGAAGTATTGCTCTCTCAATCATGTTTTCTAATTCTCGTAAGTTTCCTTTCCATTCATAATTCATTAATAATCTCATAACATCATTATCAACTCCTTTAACCTTCTTTTTTAACTCGATGTTATATTTACTTATAAAGTGATCAACAAGGAGAGGAATATCTTCTCGTCTTTCGGAAAGAGAGGGAATTTTTAACTCAACGACATTAATTCTATAGTATAGATCTTCTCTGAATGAACCTTTTTTAATTTCATCTTCGATATTTTTATTTGTGGCAGATAAAATTCTCACATTAACTTTTATACTCGTTGTCGAGCCTACTGGTCTGATTTCTTTTTCCTGCAGAACTCTCAACAATTTAACCTGCATATGTTCAGGAAGTTCTGCAATCTCATCAAGAAAAATTGTTCCTAAATCTGCTGCTTTAAATAATCCATCATGGTTTGTATCAGCTCCTGTAAAAGCACCTTTCTTATGACCAAAAAACTCTGACTCATATAAATTTTCAGGTATGGCTCCACAGTTTATTGGAATAAAAGGATTATCTTTTCTGCTACTGCTACTGTGAATTGCTCGGGCAATTAATTCCTTACCGGTTCCAGTTGCACCCGTTATAAGCACATTGGTATTTCCCTCGCTAACTTGTTTTACCATTTCAAATAAGTTAATCATAACAGATGATTTTCCAATTATACTCATAAAATTGTACTGCGAATTCATTTGCTTACGAAGAACTTTATTTATCCGTACTAACTCTCTGTTCTGGACAAGATTTTTTATCCTTACAATTACCTCATCAAAATCAAGCGGTTTTAAAATATAATCTGCAGCACCATTACGTAGTGCCTGAATCGCAGTTTCAACAGTTCCAAATGCTGTAATAATTATTACTGTTGTTTCCGGGGATAATTCGATAGCTTTTTCTAAAACTTCAATACCACTTGCACCTGGCATTTTTATATCAGTAATCAGAATATCAAAGTTTGATTCCTTCAATGATTTGATAGCATTCACACCATCACTAACTGTTGTACAGTTATATCCTTCCTGATTAAGTGTATAAGAAAGAGGTTCTCTTATTTGCTCTTCATCATCAGCAATTAAAATATTTATACTCATATAATTATTATTTAATCGGTAATGTAATTATGAACTTCGAACCAATACCTTTTGAACTCTCTACTCTGATTTCCCCCTGGAAACTATTAATAATACCATAAGATATCCATAATCCGAGACCCGTTCCTTTTCCTTGTTCTTTTGTGGTAAAAAACGGTTCAAAAACTTTTATTTTCTTTTCATCATCTATACCTATACCAGTATCTTCAAACTCAATAATTACTTTATCATTTAATAATTGAGAATTAATAATAATTCTGTTTAGATTTTTATGATCTTCATTTATTGCATCAATTGCATTTAAAAGAATATTCACAAATACTTGTTCAAGCTGATCAGGCACTAAATTTATCCTGGGGATTTCATTGCTTAAATTGAAAACAAAATCAATTTTTTTCAGTTTCACCCCGGCTTTAGTAATCTCTACAGCTCGTTCTATACATTTATTAATATCAATTAATTTAAAAACATATTCTGACGGGCGTGAAAAATCCACAAGGTCTCTAATTGTTTTTGAAATTCTTTTAACCTGAGTAATCACTATCTCTAATTTTTCTTTTACAAATCCTTCCTTCGTATTTCTAAGCACTACCTGAACCAAAGCAGATATTGATGAAAGAGGATTACCAACTTCATGCGCAATTCCAGCGGTAAGAATTCCAATACTTTCCATTTTCTGGGAATGGATTAATTTTTTCTCAAGCATTTTTTTTTCAGTTATATCATTATGTACTGCAAAAAAACCACTGATTGTACCATCATCTTCTATAATTGGTGATATAACAGCCTGTGAATAAAAAGGTTCGCCCGACTTCTTTCTTTCCTCAATCTCACCCGACCATACATTACCGCTCATAATTGTATCCCACATATTTTGCCAAAACATTTTTGATTGCTTACCACTGCCAAAAATTTTAGGATTTCCGCCAATCAATTCTTTCTCACTATATTCACTAACTTTTAAATAAGCAGGATTAACATAAATCATTTGGCCGGTTTTATCTGTAATCTGAATAGGGTTTACTGATTTCTCTGCAATTGTATAGAACCTTTTGAATTTTTTTTGTAATTCATCAGTCTCCCAAACATTATTCGTAAGAACAAAAATATTTTCACTACCATTAAGCTTTAAGAATGAGCAGGATAATCCAACATCCTCTCCATCTGCTTTTGTTCTGACTCTTATTAATACATTTGGGCTCTCTTTCACAAAATTTTTATTTAAAGCATTATTAAATATTTCCTGATATGATTCAGAAATAAAGTTATATATTGATTTGTTTTGGAGTTCGTTATCAGTAAATCCCAATTTATTTTTCATCGCAGCATTATAATTTAAAATTTCACCCTTTCCCGAAATTACGAGACAAACTTCAGGGTAATTATCAAAAATTTTAAAATCAATTGTGGAATTACTGCTCATAAAAAATTAACCTTCATCATAAAATTACTGAAAAAATATTTGCTCATTGGAATTCTTAGACAACAATGAGAAGTTTTTGAACATTCGCTTTCTTTTTTTGCATTTCGTGCTGCGTCAAGTTAATGTGAATGCAGATTGAAAGTTAAGATCTTCTTCGCTCAACCCAGTCAAAAAGAACAGGCAATACAACTAATGTTAATAAAGTAGATGTAATCAATCCACCAATAACCACAGTTGCAAGTGGTCTTTGAACTTCTGCACCCGCTGAAGTTGAGAGAGCCATTGGAATAAATCCGAGAGAAGCAACTAATGCAGTTGTTATAACCGGACGAAAACGAATTTCAGATCCTTTGATAACTGCATTTTGCAAACTCATACCTTCTTTGACTAGCGTGTTATAATATGTAAGCATTACAACCCCATTAAGAACTGCCACACCAAATAAAGCAATAAATCCTACACCAGCCGAAATTGAAAATGGAATATCACGAATCCAAAGAGCAACAACACCACCGACAATCGCAAACGGGATTCCAGTAAAAATTATTAAGGCTTGACGGATTGAATTGACAGACATGAATAGTAAAATGAAAATCAGAAACAAAGCAATAGGAAGAACGATATATAATCGTTCGCTTGCTCTTTCAAGATTTTCAAACTCACCGCCATATCGTATTTGGTAACCTGCCGGAAGATTAATTCGTTCATCAATCCTTTCCTGCAATTCTTCTACATAACCTTGTAAGTCTCTTTCCCTCACATTACATTCTGTAACAATCATTCTTCTTCCTGCAGAATGAGATATTTCTGCTGGACCTTCTATCATCATGAAGTCAGCGATATCAACAAGACGAACCAATGAGTTATTACCAATTGTAGGAACTAACAAATTTTGAATTGATTCAATATCCTTACTTGCCTGTTGATTAAGTTTTACGACAAGATCAAATTGTTTCTCACCTTCATAAATTTTTCCAACATTTGTACCTGCGAGCGCAGTCTCAATCAGTATATTAACATCGGATACATTTATTCCATAACGAGCAATTTTATTTCTATCAATTACAATCCTAAGTTGTGGTAATCCTTCCGTTTGCTGAACCCGAACATCTGACGAACCGTTTATTCCACCCATTAACTCAGCAACATCCTTAGCAACGCGTGCAAGCGTATCGAGGTCTTCACCATAAATTTTAACACCAACATCAGAACGAACACCGGCAATTAATTCATTAAAACGCATTTCAATCGGCTGTGAAAATCCACCACCGATACCAGGAATTCTTGCCATCACTTTCGTCATCCTTTCAATCATTTCTTCTTTTGTTTTAGCGGTCTTCCATTCTTCACGCGGTTTCATTTTAATATAAACGTCACTTTGATGAATGCTCATCGGATCGTTTGCAATTTCCGGTCTACCGGTTTTGCTTACGACACTGAGTACTTCGGGAATAGATTTTAATTCTGCTTCAAGCATTTGGGATGTGTGAATGGCTTCGGTAAGTGATATGCTTGGCAATCTTCTTAACTCAATCAGCATATCACCTTCATCCAGTGTAGGAATAAATTCTCCACCCAAACGAGTAAACAGTATTAATGATAAAACAAAAATTATTGTGGCTGCTATTACTACAAGAAATTTATGCTGCAATGAATAGAGAAGAGTTTTATGATATGCAGGTTTTAAGAATTTGATTATAGGACTTTCTTTTTCCGATACTTTCCCTGTCCTAAATAAAAAAGTGCTGGCAACGGGTACATAAGTTAATGTTAAAAACAGCGCACCAAGCAGGGCAAAAACAACAGTGTAAGCCATTGGTTTGAACATTTTTCCTTCTGTCCCTTGCAATGTAAGTATCGGGAGGTAAACAATAATGATTATTGAAACACCAAATGCAAGCGGTCTCCCCACTTCTAAAAAAGAACCAATAAGAGTTTGCTGAACTCCTTCCTGAACTCTGGTTGTATGCTGTCTTTCGTGAAGTTTTCGTATTGCATTTTCCATCAAAACAACTGCACCATCGACAATAATTCCAAAATCAATTGCACCAAGTGACATTAAGTTGCCTGAGATTCCATTCAACTTCATCATAATTATAGCAAACAACATTGATAAGGGAATAACAGAGGCAACAATAAATCCACCACGAAGATTCATTAGCAACAAAAAAAGAATGATGATTACAAATAAACCACCTTCACTCAGATTTCTAATTACTGTCTGAATTGTTCGTTCAACTAATTCAGTCCTTTCGTAAAAAGGAACAATACTAACACCCTCGGGTAAAGTTTTTTGAATTTCGGAAACACGTTCTTTAACTCTTTCCGTGACCAATCTAGCATTCTCTCCCTTAAGCATCATTGTTATTCCACAAACTATTTCTAACTTACCGTTAACCGTAACTGCACCTTGCCGAATTGCAGCTCCTTCATTTACATCAGCAACATCTCTTACAAATATGGGAATACCATCATTTGATTTAATGATAATATTTTCAATATCACCCATTGACTTAACCAAGCCTTCACCAACAACAATATATTGTTCCTGCTTATGTTCAATATATCCGCCCGGAGCGTTTGCATTATTGTTGGATACCGCTTCTATAATATCACGAACGGAAATATTATACTTTAAAAGTTTTTGAGGATCAATTTGAACCTGGTATTGTTTTAATTCACCTCCGAAAGTATTTACTTCCGCAAGTCCGGGAGTTCCTGCAAGCTGTCGTTTTATTATCCAATCCTGTATTGATCGGAGTTCCATTGGAGAATATCCAACACCAGTAACTTCATACTGATATATTTCTCCGAGCCCGGTTGTGACAGGACCAAGTTCTGGTTCTGCAAGTCCCGGAGGTAAATCTCCTTTAGCTTCCTGAAGCCGTTCAAATACAAGCTGACGACCGAAGTATGTATCAACATTTTCTTTAAATATTACGGTAACTGCTGAGAGACCAAATTTTGAGATAGACCGGACTTCTTCTATGTCTGGAAGGTTTTGCATTGCAATTTCAATAGGATAAGTCACGAGTCGTTCAATCTCCTCTGGTGCTAATGCTGGTGCAACGGTAAAAATTTGAACCTGGTTAGTTGTAATATCCGGGACAGCATCTATCGGTAAATGATTAACTGCAATGATTCCACCAATGATCAGTGAAACCACGCCAAGCATAACAAACATCCGCTGGCGGATTGCAAAAAGGATAATTTTATCAATCATCAGTGTTCATCCTCCATAAATGATTCCTTCGAAAGTTCCGATTTCAAATAAAATGTTCCTCGGGTAACAACTTTTTCGCCAGCTTTTAATCCGTCAAGGATTTCAGTAAAGTCTTTCGTCTCTTTGCCTACCATTATCTCTCGTCTCTGGAATGTTGTGTCATTTATTGCAACAAAAACATAAGTACCGTTCTTCTCTTTCATAATTGAAGTTGAAAGAACTTTTGGATTTGTTCCTCCGAGCTTTGATAACACTTTTACTGTTACGAACATTTCCGGCTTTAATTTGTTTGAATGATTTGAAACCTCAAATCTTGCTTTGATTGTTCGCGATGATGGCTCAACAATATCGTAAATTCTTAAAAGTCGTGCTTTATGTATTTCATTAGGATATGCAGCAGGTATCACTTCACCCTTCATTCCTTCACGTACTAAAGGAAGGTCCTTCTCAAAAATATCTGCAAGCACCCAGAGGTTCTGGAGGTTTGCAAGCACAAAGAAATCTTGTCCGACATCGACGAATTCACCAAGACGGGCTTCACCACTAAGCAAGGTTCCACTGAAAGGTGCACGCACAGGAAGTAAAGTAAATGGCAAATGATTATCTGCAAGCTGCTGAATTTCTTCTTCACTCAATCCAATTACTTCAAGTTTCTTTTTTGCTGACTCATAAATTGATTTTCCAGTTGCTTGTTCCGAGTCATTTTCTTTTATTCGCTTGAATCTCTCTTCCGCTTGAATAAATTCTGATTGCATTGCAAGGAATTCCTGACTATAAAGCTCAAGCAAAATTTCATCTTTATTCACCCGATCAGAAACAAGCGTATGAACTTTCTCAATTCTTCCTCTTACTCTTGATGTAATATGGGCAGTGAGAGCTTCATTCAATGCAATTCTGCCGGAAAGTATAAGGGGCACATCAACTTCTTTCGATTCTGCAGTTGCTGTTTCCACGTCAATATGTTCAAGTTGGTGGGAAGTAAGAACAAGTTCGCTATGTTCATCAGAATGAGTTCGCTCCGGATATTCTTCGTGCTCGTCTTGCTCTTCACTATTATTTCCACAGCCAATTAAAACTGAAGAAAGTATTACTAAGAAAAAGAGATTTATTTTTTTATACATACAAATTTCCTTATCACTTTTTTTTACTTTATTTGTTTTCATTCTATTACCTCAGAAGAAACTTCCAGCTCAGTTAATGCCAATAGAGTATTATAAACGGTCCGGGAATATTCAATTTTGGTTGCTCTGTATGTTCTATAAAT
>JANWIS010000019.1 GCA_025449775.1 Ignavibacteriaceae bacterium | reverse complement strand
TTACCCGGTTAAGGAAGTTGAACTCTCGAAAGGATGAGATGACTGATAGACTTATCATTGTTATCAAGTTCAGGATTTCATTCATCCCTATTTTTGAAAATAATATTTAAGTCAGGATAAATTTTCTGAATAAAAATTATTTAAGCAGGATCATTTTTTTAGATTCTGTAAATAATCCGGCTTCGATTGTGTAAAAATAAATTCCGCTTGGTAAACCCGCTGCATCAAAAGTGACTTCATGGTTTCCTGAAGATTTTTCTTCATTAATCAGAGTTGAAATTTCATTTCCTAAAACATCATAAACTTTTAATTGAATGAACGATGAAGCTGGGATTGAATATTTTATTGTAGTAGCAGGATTAAAGGGATTCGGATAATTTTGGGATAAATAAAATACTTCAGGATGAAAATCATCTTCAGAATTGGTAACAGAATTTTCAACAACAAATTTATAAAAACCATCAGGTGCAACTAAAGGTTTTGCAACAGTTTTTCCGCTATTTGAAGATGCAGATAAATAATAAAATATAACTGTGCTGTCCGGCTGAGCAGGAATATATCCAATAGCAGTATCACCGGAGATGAATTGCATTGGTTCTGAATTAAATCCGGTTGTTGTATCTGAAGTCCATAAAACTGATGCAGAACTTATTCCTGATTTTGTTTTTATCACTGCTTGAATAGGAATTGAAACAGGAGTTTTAACAACTGGTTCCATCTTCGAATGAGATATCCAGACAGGATCGAACACACCAACTTCCTTCACAATACAATGAATCGCCCCAAGAGATGGAATGATTGCATTTGAATTCACTCCGACAATATTATAACCGGGCATAGCTTCACGGTAAATTCTTAAAGCTGTTGTATCGTATAGTAATTCGTAAGTCGGAACGATTACTGTTTTATTAATAATTATTGAATTGGTATAAGTTCTGTAATCTCCTTGTGGTGGATATTGTCCGTTTTCCGGAGGCATTGGAATTCGTATAACTTTGTACGGTTTACCAAAACAGGTCTGAAAATTATCTAAAACGTATTGAAGATTTGCTTCAATCTGCGGACCATCTGCAACACCAGCCGGATATTGACCAACAAGTAGAGTTTCTTCATCAAGCAACTTTATATGCATATCAATATGATGGATGACATCGTACGGCAATGTATTCATTTTAATGTATCTGTTTATTCCCAGATACTTATTCATTATTTCATCAATCTGAGCTTCGGTCTTTGTTTGATTTTCATTCAGAATTAATTTTGATGAGAAGGCTGTACCGTGTCCATCTACCATTAAATTTCCACCTGTATGAATAAGATCATACGGCGGTGCGGTTGTTTGATAAATAGGTGAGCTTATATAGTTCGCAAAGAACACCGGAGATGCATCATCAAGTGGTCTCGGACGGTTGTAGATCCAATCAATAATACTCAGCGTATCAATGTCATTAGTGTATGCAGTCCATGGTCCGTAATCACGAACCCAAATTGAATTAAATGATGTGATTAAAAAATTTACATTATCTAGCGGAACACCCCCAGCTTGTAAGTATGTTCTAACTGAATTTGAATCATTACAAATAATAAAAACTTCGCCCTCTTCCTGTGCATAATCTACAACCTGTCTTAATATGGATTGAAAAGACGTCCAGGTAATTATTAAACCTTGAAGCTCCTCCCATTCTGCAATTCCACGAACTGGTGAAACTGGAGGATCAGTGAATAAGGGATTAACAGGTGCAACATAATTTTTCCACAAAATGGTTTCCTGTTCGGTCATCTGGTGTGGAAGATCCTGTGCAAAAGAATTTTGTAAAAACGCTAAAAAGAAAAAAAGAGAAAATGTTGCTTTCATTTCAAGCTTCCTTAAATTCGAGTATATTTTTTTTTATTTTCGAATTGTTGAAATTCATTTATATAAATATAATCACTCTAATAACTATTAACCTATAAAAGGTTATCCAACCCGTATATTTTTATGAAAATTCCGGGCAAAATTGCGATTACAACTCCTGTATTTTTTTTAATTCTTTTTCTATTAAATATATCATCCTTTAAAATGACTGAACAAAAAATTGAAAACCCGGTAAACACTGAAGAACATATAAAAATTGCACAGCTGATCGTTCAAACTGCTTTACGTGAACGAAAAGGTTATGAATATCTTCGAGAACTTTGCAAAATTGGACCAAGATTAAGCGGATCCGAAACATCACTTAAAGCAATTAACTGGGCTTATGAAAAAATGAAGTCACTGGGATTTGATTCGGTTTGGCTTCAGCCTGTTATGGTTCCTCACTGGAAACGAGGCAATGTAGCCAGTTGTAATATTGTCGGAGTGAATAAAAAATTATCTATACTCGCACTTGGTGGAAGTATTGCAACTTCACCGGAAGGTATTACAGCAGAATTGATTGAAGTAAAATCTTTTGAAGAACTTTCAGATAGAAAGCATGAAGTTAAAGGAAAAATTGTTTTTTACAGTCGTGGATTAGATCAATCACAATTAAATACGTTCACTGCTTACGGTGGTGCAATAAAATTTCGGACACAAGGAGCAATTGAAGCCGCCAAGTATGGTGCTTCGGGAGTTTTAATAAAATCGTTAACAACAAAATATGATAACAATCCTCATACTGGAGTTATGAGCTATGTAGATAGCATCCCAAAAATTCCAGTAGCTGCATTAGGGTTTCTCGATGCAGAACTTCTCAGTCAGGAGTTAAAACAAAATCCACATCTCAAAATAAATTTGAAGCTGAATTGCGAAACACTACCTGATGCAAAGTCATTCAATGTAATTGGTGAAATTAAAGGAACAGAATATCCTGACGAAATAATTTTAGTCGGTGGGCATTTTGACAGCTGGGATGTTGGAGATGGGGCTCATGATGATGGTGCAGGCTGTATGATGACGCTGGAAGTGCTTGATTTGATGAAACGACTGGATATAAAACTTAAGAGAACTTTGAGATGTGTCTTATTCATTAACGAAGAGAATGGAACAAGAGGTGCAATTGAGTACGCAAATTATGCCCTTACATCTCCACAGATTCATTTTGTTGTTATTGAAGCTGACAGAGGTGCATTCACTCCGATTGGTTTTTATGCTGAGACTGATTCAACTGAGATTTTAAATAAATTACAGAATTGGCTTCCGATTCTTGAAAATGCAAATATTGAATGGATACGTAAAGGTGGTAGCGGAGTTGATATTCAAAAAATCAAAAATGCAAGACTTCGATTGGGATATGTTCCTGATGATCAGCGTTATATGGATATTCATCACTCAGCTAATGATGTTTTTGAAGAAGTTCACCCAAGAGAGTTCGAACTTGGAGCAGCAGCAATTTCAATTATGGCTTATCTTCTCAGCGAAGAAGGACTATAATTATTTTATGCCTAGAATTATTTCTGAAGCGATTCTTCCGCTTTTCACTGCACTTTCAATTGTTGAAGGCAAACCAGTATCAACCCAATCACCTGCAAGTATTAGGTTTTTTATTTGTGTTTTTTGAGCTGGTCTTTTATCAGCTATGTCATTCGATGGGATGAATGTAGCTCTTTTTTCTTTAATGATTTTGTGACTTGATATCAAATGCGGATCCAGAAGAAAAAATTTTTGCAGTTCATTTTTAATCATCTCAAGGATTTCATTGTCTTCTTTGTTGACAAGTTCATTTGCATCACTTATAACAATGTTCAGATGAGTGCCTTTATTAAAAACCCAGTGAACAGGTGAATTAATAAGTCCAAAAAAACCATCAGGAAAATTTGTATTGCTCATCCGAAGATGAACATTCAGTATAGATGAGTAATTAAAATCGGGAAAGTTGATTTCGATTTCATCACTCATAATTCTGGAAAGTGAGTACGCAGAAATTGCAGTTACCACATAATCAAAATCGAGATACACTTTCTTTGATGAATGAATTTCGGTAATCTCATTATCTGATATGACAATTTTATCAACAGGTTCTGATAAAATTATCTCACCGCCGTTACCAGAAATAAATTCCACAGCACTTTTGCAATAAGATTCTGTCAACCCGAATTTAGGGAGAATTATCGATGCAGATTTATTTCCATTTAAAAAAATCTGTTTAAGAATATCGATAAAAATTTTTGCAGAAGCTTTTTCGATTGAGGTGTTCAAAGCACCAATTGCAAGAATTTTCCAGAACGCATCCTGTATTGCTTGTGACTGGTTTTCTTTTTCAAGCCATTCCCTGATATTCATCTTAGAAAATTTTTCATCTGAATAAAATGCCAGCTTAAAAAAGATTTTTATCAGTTTCCTTCTTTCGGATAAACTGATCGCTTTAAAATTTAGTAAACCGATTATCAAGCTGATTGGATAAATGAAACCAAAGCTTTTCAGTCGAAATTTTTGAAATCCATGTTTGACAAAAGTTACATTTAATCGTTTCTGGATATGAAAATTTTGTGTCGCATTAATCAAAGAAAGAAAATTAAGAGTATCATTGTAACAGCCTAATAATATATGCTGACCGTTATCGACAATCGTATTAGTTTCTTTATCACTAAAGGAATAAGCTCTTCCCCCAAGTTTTGGAGAAGCTTCAAGAAGTGTAACTTTGAAGTTATTTTTGATAAGAAAGCTGGCTGCAGAAAGTCCTGCAAATCCCCCGCCAATTACAATTACTTTTTTTGAACTCAATACACCAGCCGGTACTTAGCCCAAACACCAACAGAGATTCCAACTTTTTTGAAAGTAGAAATCCTGATCTTGTTATGATAAACATCATAGTCGGCTTCAACAATTTTATTCAACATCCGGTAATAAATATGCTGCATTGCCCTTGCGGCAAACATTGCTTTTTTATCTTCAAGATTTAAGCAAGCTGTGGCTTTGTCAAAATATTCTCTTGCACGTTCAACCTGGTATTTCATCATCTTCTGAAAGTTCTCATTGAATGTGTTGTTCAATAAATCCGATTCATTGTAATTAAATTGTTTAAGCTCCTGTTGAGGGAGATAGATCCTTCCTTTTTCAGCATCCTTTTTTACATCCCTCAAAATATTCGTTAGCTGCAATGCGATACCAAGATTTATGGCAAAGTCTTTTGCAGAAGGATGTCGGTATCCGAAAATTTCAATGCACATTAATCCAACAGTTGATGCAACATGATAGCAGTAATTGTGAAGATCGTTAAAAGTGAGATATCTCTTTTTCTGCAGATCCATTTCCATTCCTTTGAGAAGATCAAAGAAAGGTTCGAGCGGAATATTAAATCGTTGTATTGTGTTGGAGAGTTTGTTAAGTATCAGGTAATCTGAATGACCGCTGATAGATTTTTCGAGTTCAATCCTCCATCTTCTTAATTTTTCATATTTTATTTCATCAGCGATACTTCCTTCATCAACGATGTCGTCAGTCTGTCTGCAAAAAGCATAAACAGTATTCATCGCATCACGCTGTTCAGCAGGAAGCAAATTAAAAGCGTAGTAGAAACTGCTTCTGCTCTTTTTTGATATTTCCTTTGCTATATCCTTCAAATCCTAAATATAGATTTTAGTAATAGTTTAAAATAATCATATTTACTTAATACCGGTCTATTCAAAAAAACATCAAATCCGGAGCCACGAATTTTCTTTAATATTTCTTCACCGCCACTGATTGTCCAGTCTATTTCATACCTGATTTTACCAGAAAGAAAACCAAGTAGTGCTTTTCCCTCATCGAAATAAGTTTGAATTCTATTAACACTAAACTCAACCAGTTTATTCAAATTAAGTCTATTTTCTTTTAGTTCAAACATTTTTTCAGTCACATCAAATTTCTTCATGTCGTCCTGCGGAAAGTAAATTCTTCCTTTATTAAAATCTATCGGTGTATCCTGCAAAAAATTGGTCAATTGTAAAGCCGTACAAATTTTATCCGATAGTTGAAATGCTCTTTCATCTTTTACATTAATAAGTTCGAGAATTATTCTGCCAACCGGGTTAGCTGAGTTTGAACAGTAATCAAGCAACTCATCAAAATTTGTATATCTGTTTTTGATGACATCCTGTTTAAAAGCTTTCAACAGTTTAAATAAATATTCAGGACTGAGCTTTTTTGTAACAATAGTATTATGAAGTGCAGATTCAAAATGATCATTACATTTTCCATCAATTAATGATTTAAGACAGGTTTCAAAATTCTGAAGTGAATCCAATCTGTCACTTACAGCAACTTCGCCCTCATCAGCAGAATCATCTGCGGTTCTTGCAAACCAATAAACGATTGCAACATGTTTTCTCAGATGTGCAGGAATAAGCATTGAAACTACCGGAAAGTTTTCATAATGACGCTTTGCAATTTTAAATGCTTCCTCATAACCCAATTCAATTCCAGACTTGTTTATAAAAACCTCCTAGTTCCTGGTAAAATTAATTTTGAATCATCTAATGAAAATTAGCGTTAACTATTGACCCGACAAAAACCTTCAGTACTTAGTTAATTATAATTTAGTAATGAACCACTAATATCATTCTGAGTCAGAGATTTGTGATTTTTAGCGAGAAACATCAGTAAATACTAAATTTTTAATGGAATGGAAGTTGGCTTATAATCATCAAATAAACAGAATGTAGAAACAAAGTTAAAAATATATGAGAGGATATAATGGAAGACTTTGAACAAAAAATTGTAAACGATGTAGTGATTGAGGAAGTTAATCTTAGTCGTGCAACGTATAAAGAAGCACATCAGTTCAGACTGATTCTTCAGGCGGATATTGAAAAGAAATTCAAAAATATTGTTGTAGATATTAGCCAGGTTGAATTTATGGATTCAACATTTTTAGGAACGCTCGTTCTTGCAAAAAGAAATATTTTACAGATCGGTGGCGATATTAAATTAGTTGAACCACTATCTGTTTTTAAAACTTTGATGGAAAAAACCTCAACACTGAATGTGTTCGATTCATATAAAACACTTACTGATGCGGTAAAGAGTTTCAAAACGATTAAGCTGGAGAAAACGTCAGTACCCTTACATGTTTAGGGAATAAATATCAGGGGAGCCTGTCATCTGAAATGCCGCTTCAAAATTTTGGAGCGGCATTTTTTTTCAGGAATTGGAATTGATTTACTAAAATAATATCAGTCGATTGCACGCATCTTGTAAAAGGAACGCCAAGCAAAAAATAAAGCTATCAGAAGAAAAATTCCTCCCACGATCGGTGCTGTACTTCTAAATGCTTCCGAAATAGATATCTCCATTGCAAGCATCCCGAATAAAGTTGTAAACTTAATAATAGGATTAAGTGATACTGATGAAGTATCTTTAAATGGATCCCCAACAGTATCGCCAACCACGGTTGCTGCATGTAATTCTGTTCCTTTTTCTTTTAAAGTAACTTCAACAACTTTTTTTGCATTATCCCATGCACCACCTGCATTTGCCATGAATACTGCCTGAAAAAGTCCGAAAACAGCTATTGAAATCAGAAAGCTTATGAAGAAAGAAACAGGTTGAACTGAACTGCCCGGTGCAGAAAGTAATGCGAATGCCAGTGCAAAAGAAAAGATTGCAACAAAAATATTGAACATTCCTTTTTGGGCATACTGTGTACATATCTTAACAACTTCCTTCGATTTTTCAATTGAAGCACTCTTGCTTGCATCATCGAGCCGAATATTTTTCTTTATATACTCAACTGCTCTGTAAGCACCAGTTGTAACAGCTTGAATTGATGCACCAGTAAACCAGTATACAACAGCACCGCCTGTAATGAATCCTAAACTTGTATATGGATTCAGCAAACTAAGAACTGATTCTGGATCAATTCCTAAAGTTTGTTTTAACAGGAGAATTAGTGAGAAGATCATCGCAGTAGCTCCTACAACTGCTGTTCCTATTAAAACTGGTTTTGCTGTAGCCTTGAAAGTATTTCCGGCACCGTCATTCGCCTCAAGATAATCTTTTGCTTTTTCGAAATCAGGTTTAAAACCGAAGTCCTTTTCAATTTGTTTATCTACATCTTTAATTTCTTCAATAAGTGAGAGTTCGTAAATCGATTGAGCATTGTCTGTTACAGGCCCATAGCTGTCAACAGCAATTGTAACAGGACCCATTCCTAAAAATCCAAAAGCAACCAGACCAAAGGCAAAGATAGATGGGTAGATCATAATACCAGCCAGTGCATCAGCACTTGTTATAAAAGAAACAAACATTAAAACAACAAATACCAAGCCCATCCATAAAGCACTGAAGTTGCCTGCTACCAATCCTGATAAAATATTTAGTGAAGCTCCGCCTGCTCTTGATGAAGCAACAATTTCATCAACATGTTTTGATTTAGTGCTTGTAAAAACTTTTGTTAGCTCGGGAATAACTGCAGCACCTAAAGTTCCGCAGCTTATTACTAATGATAAAATAATCCATAAATTATTTGGAAGATGTCCTATCATCATTTTACTTACAGCAAATGTAACAATGATCGAAACAATTGAAGTGATCCATACTAATGAAGTAAGCGGATGTTCAAAATCAATTTCATCTTTTTTTGAATATCTTACCTGTGAAATGACCCTGTTAATTCCAAAAGAAAGAATGGATGTTATGATCATCATTATACGCATTGCAAAAATCCATGTCAGCAACTCTGTTTGATAAGTAACATCTGCAACGGCTAGAACAATCAAGCTGATAAGTGCAACACCTGTTACGCCATAAGTTTCAAATCCATCTGCAGTTGGACCAACACTGTCTCCTGCATTATCACCTGTGCAATCAGCAATTACACCAGGATTTCTTGGATCATCTTCTTTAATTTTAAAAACAATTTTCATTAAATCAGAACCAATGTCAGCAATCTTCGTAAAAATTCCTCCGGCCATTCTTAAAGCACTTGCACCAAGTGATTCACCGATTGCAAAACCAATAAAACAGGCACCTGCATAAATTCTCGGTACATAAAGAAGAATTATCAGCATCATAATCAACTCTACACAAATCAACATCACACCAATGCTCATTCCGGCATCAAGAGGAATGTTCAGTAGTTTAATTGGCTTCCTTTCTAATGATGCAAATGCCATTCTGCTGTTAGCTAATGTATTCATTCGGATTCCAAACCAGGCAACTCCATATGAACCAAGTATTCCTATTACAGTCCATGTTAAAATCAGTAGCACTCCGCTGAGTTCATTTTCCATTAAATATCCGAAGTAAAAGGCAACACAGACAGCAATAAAAATGAATAGCACAATTAATAATTTTCCTTGCTGAATGAGATATGTTTTGCATGTTTCAAAAATAACCTGGGCTATATCAAGCATCGATTGGTGAGCTTTAAGTTTTTTAACTTTATAGTATTGATAAATTCCAAACACCAATCCAAGCAAGCAAACAAATATTCCTGCAACTAAAATTGATTGCTGATTATCATTGAGTGTTGGGATTTTTAGATTAGCCTCACTTGCAAACAGATATGTTCTGCCGAATAGAGCAAGGAAAAGAAAGATTGTCTTTTTAAACATAAATTTTTCCTGTTTTTAGATTAGTTAAATAAAAGAATTGAAAATTCGTTCGGGTTTTTAATATTTTAATTGATAAATAATACCTTGAGAAGAAATTACTTTTCTTCAGAATCCCTTACGATTTAATATCCTAAAATCGGATGGTAAAGTTAGTAAAATATTTATAAATTTTATTGGTAAGCAGAGCCGAAATGAATAAATTTTCAGTGGGCTGTGAACGGAATATTTTTGTGCCCGGAACAGGACTTGAACCTGCACTGGCTTGCGCCAACTAGCTCCTGAAGCTAGCGTGTATACCAATTTCACCATCCGGGCTGACTAAGAATATTAAAGAGATCTTACCAGCCAGTTTCTCCCTGTCTTTCCTCCTTAATAATGTAATTACTATCCTTATGAACTTCACATTCCTGAGGAAGATCTTTTGAAATAATTATATCGTAGACAACTTCCGGGCAATAACTGTTTGCAATTCTCGGATCACCGAGTTCCAATGTTCTTTTGCAAAATGCAACTGTATCAATTCCATCGGCAAATTTAAAATATCCAACAGGTTTATTAAGTTCTTTATAAGTTGCCTGCATAAACATTGCCCATATAGGAAGAGCAGCACGAGCACCCTGTCCATACCAATCAGTAAATTTAACTCTATGATCATCGAAGCCAACCCAGCAGCCTGCAACCAATTCCGGAGTATATCCAACAAACCATGCATCAGAATAGTTTTGTGTTGTTCCTGTTTTTCCTGCTGCCGGATACTGATAATATTTTCTTACTCCAGCACCTGTTCCATAAGACACAACATCAATCATCATACTTTCCATTATTGTTGCAGTTTGAGTTGTAATTGCCTGAACATATTCAGGAACAAACTGTTCAATCATAATTCCGTTCTTATCTTCTACTTTTAAAATCGAAACAGGTTGAACGTGAATTCCTTTATTCACAAAAGTTCCGAATGCTGACGTCAGCTCGAGCGGTGAAACCTCTGAAACTCCTAATGCTATTGCAGGGAATGGATCAATCTTGCTTTTAATTCCCATTCTTTGTGAAAGTCGTACAACTTCTTTCGGTGGAGCTACTTCACCAATCGTCATTCTACCAGTAATTACATTAAGTGATCTGGCAAGTGCAAAACGCATCGTTTCATAACCGGAATATTCATCATCTGAATTTGATGGACTCCATCCGTTGTGATTAAATTTTTGATTTAGAATTGTATATGATGGAAAATATCCATTCTCAATTGCTGTTGCATAGATAATAGGTTTAAAAGCTGAACCAGGTTGTCTTGTTATTCCGGTTACATGGTTTAAACCTCTTCCAAATTCCTGATTCTCTCCACCAACTAATGCCTTTATGTGCCCGGTGAACGGATCTATTACTACAAACCCAACTTCTATTTTAGTCGCTAGAGTTTTTAATGAGTCAACAAACGATTTATTCTTTTTAAACTTGTTATAAATTTCTGCTCTCAGTTTTTTGTCTTCAGCTTCCTTGTATTCCTTAGTTTTTTTAATTGCTTCATCAACTAAAGTTGCAAGAAGTTCTTTATTTTTATTCCAACTCCAGATCTTATCAAATAATTTTTGATAATTCTCTATATGTTTTGCTGCCACATCGTTAGCAATTTTCTGCATCTTATAATCGATAGTCGTATAAATATTCAGTCCATCACGGTATAAATCGTAACCGTACTTATCTGCGATATCTGACATCTGAAGTCGTACATATTCAAGATAATGCGGAGCTATTGTTTTCATCACATTTGGTTTTTCAGAAGCTAATACAATTGGTTCTTTCTTCAGCTTTTCATACTCTTTTGTTTCAAGCAAACCGGTTATCATCATATTGTGCATAACAAGATTTCTGCGCTCAATAGAATCATCATAATTTGAAACAGGATCGTACCCACGTGGTGATTTTAATATTGCAATAAACAAAGCTGCTTCTGGTAATGTAAGTTCGTTAGCACTTTTATTAAAGTATACACGACTTGCAGCTTCTATTCCATAAGAACTTTTTCCGAAATAAGAAACATTCAGGTAAAGTTCAATGATTTCTTTTTTCGTAAAATTTTTCTCTATCTGTACAGCTGTTAACCATTCCCTAATTTTTCTTACTCCTTTATCGAAATCAGATTCTCTTGTTACTTTTAATTCATAAAGATTTCTTGCAAGCTGTTGAGTTAAAGTACTTGCACCTTCTTTTAGAGAAAGTGAGAAAATATTTTTTATCATAGCTTTGAAGAACCTTGGCACATCAACTCCCCAGTGATTATAAAACTGCCTGTCCTCTGTTGCAATCAATGCTTTAATAAGATGATCGGGTAAGCTGTCAATATTTGTTTCTATCCTGTTCTCAATAAAGAATTGTCCTAATAATTCTCCATCAGCAGAAAACACTTTACTGGCTAATTGTGGTTTAGGATTTTCAAGTTCTTCTAACGAAGGCAATCCGCTGTAAATAAAACCGGTAAATCCTCCGAGTAGAACTAATACTGATATCACACTAATCAGCCAGACTCTGCTTTTGCTATGATTATTCTTTTTCACTTTATTATTTCTATGATCAGGATCATTAAAATATTTATCGAAGTCAGTTTCAGTCATAAATTATTAGAGATTTATAATTTCAAATTTTTGATTTTTAAAAATGCCATAACATGGTTTATCGAGCCATGAGCCAAGATTAATATATTGTCCGTGATTGTAAGATTCCCGGATACGTTTATGCAAATGACCAAAGATTATATAATCAAATCCATCATCAATTTTTTTCTTCGCAGCTTCAAACAAACCATCAACATCACCATAATTTTTTTTATCAGTAAAGTTACGGCTTGATTTACTCGTTCTACTTGCAATAGCAATACCAAGATCAGGATGAACAAGTGAATAAAGTACTTGAAAAAATTTATTCCTTAAAATCCATTTCAAAATATTATAGCCTGTGTCATTGCTTACCATTCCATCGCCGTGAGAAATGAAAAATTTTTCCCCGTTCAATTCAGCTGAATGAGAATCTTCATACATTATTGCTCCGAATTCTTTTCTGAAAAAATCACGATGAAGAAAATCATGATTCCCGATAAAATAATGAAGCTTAATTTTTTTTTCGCTTAAATCCTTTAAAGCAGCAAGTGTCCTGTAATAGCCTTTCTGATATACTTTTCTATATTCAAACCAGTAATCGAACAGGTCGCCAACGATAAATAATTCATCACAATTTGTTTCAGCAAACTTCAGAAAGGAAACCAGTTTTTTTTCCTTTTCATTCTCCCAGCTTTTTTCCTGCAGACCTAAATGTATATCTGAAATAAAGAAATAAACTTTGTCCACTAATTCAACTTTTTTGTTATGCGATGAACAAAACTACTGATATGAAAATGGAAAAAAAACATTCTTATTCTTCTCTTTTGTTGATTGAAGCCAGCAGCCATGAATCAGGATCAAACTCGATCTTGTCAGGGAATTTTTCTGAGATAATTTCTATCAATGTATCTCCTGAACTGATATCATACCTGAAACTTTTTTCAGTGCTGTCTTCAAAAACAAATTTCACTTCAAGAGGAAAATGATATTCTTCATACTCTTCCTGAACCTGTTCAAGTTTAATTGAAGTTTTATATTTATCTTCGGACATCTCAGTCGTCGATTCATATTCAATCTCAATTTCACCTTCTCCTGTTATCCACTGATCGAAAAACTTATCAAGTTTTTTATCATAAATTTTTTCACAGATATTCTTAAACTCTACTGTGGAAGAATTAGAGTATTTAAAAGTTTGATAATATGTTTTTAAAATTTTAAAGAAAGATGTATCACCGACTTCCCATCTCAGCATATGCAGAACCCAGGCACCTTTATCATAAACAGTTCTTGTGAACAGAAAGTCTCCCGGATCTGATAAAGTTCCTGAAAATGAATTGCTGAACTTTGCTATCATAGTTGATTGCAAAGCATTTTTGCCTGACTGAGCTTCATAGTAAAGTGCTTCCGAATAACTTGAAAAACCTTCATTAAGCCAAATTTCTTTCCATGATTTTGGTCCAACAGCATTTCCCCACCACTGATGTGCAAGTTCATGAATCAACACATCTTCAAAAAATTTTTTGCCTCCGATTAAATTAGATGAGACGCCTGTGATCGTCTGGTGTTCCATCGCTCCGAAAGCCCAGAGAAATTCGGCAATACCGTATTTTTCTTTAATGAAAGGATATTCACCAAAGGTTTGCGAAAAAAATTCCAACATCTTCACGTGTGTTGAAAAATCTTTTTTTGCACTTTCAAGCTTATCGTGAAGAACATAATATTCCAGCTTCATTGTATCCAATCCAT
>JANWIS010000018.1 GCA_025449775.1 Ignavibacteriaceae bacterium | reverse complement strand
CGATCCTTTTAATGCAATCCTATTCTCGGCAGTTGTAAACGCCGCATCTTCAATTCTGAAATCACCATTGTGTACAACCCAGTTAGAAACAAGTTTACTAATTGTAGTTTTTTCACCCGATTCTATTACCAGCAACCTTGCGTAATCAGTTCCTTTAGTTACCAGAATACCAACAGGTCCTGCAAGGAGTACACCTCCAAGATCAACAAGATTGAAGCTCTGGCTGCGTTTAAATTGTTCAAGAATCTCATCTGCATCAATGCCTTTGATAACAAGATTCTCTCCGCTTAAAACTATTTCACCATTCAAATTATGTACTATTTCATCCCAATCAGTTCCTTTTGAACTCAGGAACATGGACAGGCTTAATGGTCCTGAAATCAAACGCTTTTCAAAATATGATTCAAGCATTTTTTCAGCATAAAAAGTTTTAACATTGGAACTAATACTGAATGAAGGAATTTCTGCAAATGGTTTTAAAGTCCACTCGGAAATGCCGCTTGATTTATCTCCAAATAATCTTGTAACGTTAGACTTTAATTTATAAGTGCCTTCTGAAACATTTATAGTATAATTGACCTCGTTTATCTTAAACTCATTTGAAATTATTAAATCCGCTTTAAGTTTTCCTTTTGCACTGAGAGTACCAAGCGGATTAGGATCGGTTTTATCATTAAAATAAATATTATCGAAAGTACATTTTAAATTTTCAACAGAAACTGTATCGTTTAAAAACTCGTAAGTCAGGTTTCCTTCATTTAGATTTATAAATTTTAATACGGCTGTATCTGTTGGGAATTGTACCTCGATAAATAATGAACCAGAAAGTTTGCCATTCAACGATTCCGGAATTGAATCATTACCTGAGTGAAAAAGTTTATACGGATAAATATTGCTAAACACTGCTTTTGATTTTATGTAATAGGGTTCAGCTTTTGAAGTATTGTATTCTCCTGAAAAATCGAAATTCCCGTCGAGAAATTCTGTTTTAAATTTGTCAGCCTTTAAATTGAAACCTAAAATATTTTCACTAATCTTGAATGTACCTGATTTTATTTTTATCGGCGGAACAAAATTCTCGACAGTTGCATTTATTTTTTTGATACTAAATTCTATTTCTGGAAATGATTTAAATTCAAGTGCCTTTGTAGTTGTAGTCTTCGCCAGTACAGAAGCATCGATGTCAAGGATTCTATAATTGAAATCTCTTTTAATTGAAGGATCGAAAAAAAGAAATTCAGGCAAATCGAATATTGGTGATTTGACTGTAAGATCGGCTGTTATTTCCTTATCAACTCCTAAAAGTAAATATTGAAGATTTTCAAGTTCGCCATTAATTAGTAAATCTGTATCCTTATAAATTATCCTGAGATCTTTTAACAAATAGTTATCGTTCTTACGGGTAATTGTCCCATCAACACTGTCAATTTTCAAAGCATCCGTTATGGAAAATCCAAATCCATCTAGAAATATATTCATATGATTCTGCTCAGTTACGAAAATATTTTTATTACGATTAAATTTTCCTTTATACCTTTCATTTATTTTAACTTTACCGTGTAAATCATCAATACCTTTCATATTAAAAATGTCATCAAATCCTGTTACATCAGCTTCAAGAAATAGAACAATATCAAGTTCCGGTGAATTAAAATTTTTAAAATCGCCCGAGAGTCTTAATCTGCCGTCAGGAAAATCAGCATATAAAGTATCAATTTTTAACAAAGCTTTTGAAAAATCATCTTCTTTGCCCGAATAAAAATTTCCGCGAAGATTCAAATTTTTTATTAGTCTATTAGTTACCGGGTTCAAAACAGAAACATCGGTTAAGCCA
Organism: Ignavibacteriaceae bacterium; assembly: GCA_025449775.1. Taxonomy (GTDB): domain Bacteria; phylum Bacteroidota; class Ignavibacteria; order Ignavibacteriales; family Ignavibacteriaceae; genus IGN2. The sequence continues at coordinate 9,586 of JANWIS010000018.1, read as the reverse complement.
AATGTTATATTTAATTCAGGGAATTGGGTATAAGTTTTTCCTTTAAGTGATGCGTTAAAATTTGCAGACCCTTTTTTAAGATTCTTCTTTCCTGTTTTGCTGAGAAGACCAGAGAAGTATCCTGATTTCAAATCTTGTCCGGAAACTTTCAAATCAATTTCACCCTCATTTTTCGAATCGAATGTTCCCGACAAATCGAAGCTGGTTTCATCAAAATTTAATTTGCCGTCAACAATTTTTACAAATAAAGAATCCGTGTTAATAAAAAATTCGGAATCAATAAAAACTTTGTTGTTTGAAAGTATTAGTTTCTTGTTCAACATCAGCGAATCTAAGTTCAAATCGAGGACTAAGTCTGCTGAGATTTTGTTTTTTTTATGCGAGAGTTTGGAATCGAAATTCCTGATATCAAAAATCAGTTTATTATTTGTTAAAAAACTTTCAGCGTAAATTTTCAAATCAGAGACCGTCAGTTTATCTATTCTCAATTTTAAATCCGATAACATTTCCTGAAAAAATCCCTCTTCTTGCTGAACTGAAATTTTTTCAGGCCGTTCCTGTCTGATTAGTTTTTCAAAGCTCGTAAGGCTGTCAGGATAAATAATAAAATTTAAGTAGCCTTTCTCCAGTGTTATTTCAGTTACATTTATTTTTGATGAGATCAAATCAACTATGTTAATTGATAAATAAACTTCTTTCATGTTTAACAGCGGATTATTTCCCGGATCAGTTTGCTGACTTGTATCGTGGTCAACTTTCAAATTGCTGATTTTGAGTGCAACATCAGGAAAATGTTTTAATGCTGTAAGCGAAATATCCGAGAAAGAAATCTTTCCATTGATATCTTTATTCAAGTTCAATAACAGAGCATTGCTTATATCATCTTTGAAAATGTAAAATATGAGAAACAGGATTACAATAAAGAAAATGAAAAGGCTCACAAGTGAAATCGTTACTTTTAAAAGAAGCGAGATGAGAGATTTTTGTTTTTTTATTTCTGGTTTATTTAAAGCCACGAGCAAACTTAGTATTTAAATAAAGCACATTCAAAAAAAGATAGATGCTCTTAAGTGGTTTATACTTTACAGAATTCTATTATATTAGCACATAAAAACATTTATGAGTGATGGAACTTTCTTACCTTGCAACCGCAAAATTATTTGAGCCGATTTGTAATTTCCGTTCAAAAAAGATTATAATAGTGGCACCCAAATTGAAAGTTTTTGGCAATATTTCCTTCAGACGAAGGGATTATGTTAAATGGTGGTAAATAAAGCTTTCACTCAAAAAAAATAAGGTGGCTAGCATGCAGCAAAAATTTGCTTCTCTCTCCCCGCAGATTTTAATAGGTCTGATCTTTACTGTTATTCTGACCTTTTATTCGACAAACTCATTTGCTCAGTTTAATGACTATTCAGCTAAAATTGGATTACAATTTCACGGGCTATTACCGGATACTGAATTTGATAAAGCAAATAGATCTGACAATGCTGAATTCAAATTCTCATTTCTTGGAAGAGCATTTGTAAGATTTGAACTCTTCACCCCGGTTATTGAAACTGAAATTGGAGTTGGCTTTGGACGATTAAGCGGAGTTGATTCCAGCAACATGAATTGGTGGACTAACATTATTCCTTTTGACATCAGATTAATCATAAGTCCATTCGATATGGATGTTTGGGATCCTTATATATATGGTGGTGCCGGAGGATTAAATTTTAATATAGACAAAATGCCTTCAGTACCTTCTCCTGATCCAATTACAGAAGAGAATGGAGTTGAAGCACAATTTCCTGTTGGAGGCGGATTTAGTGTAGCTGTATCAGAAGCAGTTCTTCTTGATTTTTCTGGTGGATATACTTTTACACGTTCCGATGACTTGAACGGATACAGCAATATTGATGCTGGTGGAGATAAAGTTTATGATGGATATTATAATGCAGGTATCGGGATAATATTTGTAAGCGGCAGCGGTGCTTCAGATAAAGATGGAGATGGTCTGACGAAGAGTGAGGAAAAAGAAATCAAAACAGATCATAATAATCCAGATACAGACGGGGATGGATTGAAAGATGGACCTGAAGTCAGAACTCATTTTACAGATCCACGCAATCCTGATTGTGATGGGGATAATCTTAAAGATGGTGAGGAAGTAAATAATTATAAAACTGCTCCTTTAAAAGCGGATACCGATTCTGACGGACTTATGGATAATGAAGAAGTCATATCTTTTAAAACGGATCCTTTGATTAAAGATACTGATACAGATAAATTAAATGATGGAACCGAAGTCTTAGAGCTCAAAACTGATCCTAACAAACCGGATACTGATGGTGATACTTTGACTGATGGTGATGAAGTACAGATTCATAAGACTGATCCTTTAAAACCTGATTCTGATAATGAAGGATTGAATGATGGTGAAGAAATAAATATGTACAGAACCAATCCGTTAAATGCAGATACGGATGCGGGTACAGTTGATGACTTTACAGAAGTTAACAGAGGAACTAATCCACTCAATCCGGATGATGATGTTGTGAAGATGAATGTTCCGGTTGTTCTTGAAGGAATTACATTTGAAACTGGTAAATCTGATATCACACCGGAATCAGCACAAATTCTGATGAAATCACTTAAAACGGCAGAGACCTATCCGGAAATTATAGTTGAAATAAGCGGACATACCGACAACGTAGGTAGTGCTTCAAGCAATCAGAGATTGTCACAGCAACGTGCAGATGCAGTCAGATCTTGGCTGATATCGAAAGGTGTAAGTCCTGATAGAATGATTTCAAAAGGATACGGTGAAGACAATCCAAGAGTACCGAATGACACTGAGGAAAACAGGAGAATGAATAGAAGGATAGAATTCAAGCGAATCAGATGATGATCATCTTTGATTAATAATAAGCCCCTTCAAAAATGAAGGGGCTTTTTTTATGTATAAATTTTTTTTCTGACTGTAATCTTCTCTAATGCTTTTACATTTACTTCCACGCCGATTCCATCATTTACAGGTACATCAATTGTCCCATCTTTATTCAAAATAAATTCGGGTTCAACAATGTCTTCTTTGAAATATTTTTTGCTTGCAGAAATATCGCCCGGTAAAGTGAAGTTCGGCAGGGAAGTCAACGCAATATTTCCTGCTCTGCCTATTCCGGTTTCAAGCATTCCGCCATGCCAAACCGGAATTTTTTTCGAAGCACAGTAGTCGTGAATTAATATTGATTCTGTGAATCCTCCAACTCTTCCCGGTTTTATATTAATTATCCGGCAGCTTTTTAATTTCAATGCCATGCGTGTGTCATCTAGTGAATGAATGCTTTCATCAAGACAGATTGGTGTTTTAAGTTCAGCCTGGAGTTTTGAATGTTCATAAATATCATCATAGCCAAGCGGCTGTTCAATTAACAAAAGATTATAAGAATCTATTTCCTTAAATATTTTTAAATCTTCTAAACCATATGCTGAATTTGCATCCACTTGCAAAAGAATTTCAGGAAATTTCTTTCTCAGTTCTTTTATTGGCTGAATGTCTTTTCCTGGCGCAATTTTGATTTTTATCCTTTTATAACCTTCATTTAAATAACCCTCAACATTATTAATTAATTCAGCTTCTGAATTCTGAATACCGATACTCACACCGACGTCAATTTTATTTCTTGTTCCACCCAGCATTTTTGACAAAGAAATATTTTTTGATTTTGAAAACAGATCCCACAATGCAGCTTCGAGTCCGGCTTTTGCCATCAAATGTCCCCGAACATGTTTATTAATCTTAATTGCCTCATCAGCATTCAAAATATCCTTTCGTAAAATTGAAGGAATCAGAAAATCTTCGAGTATATGCCAGGCAGTGTGAACAGTTTCGTAAGAGTAAAACGGATTCGCTTCTGCAACACATTCTCCCCAGCCCGTAATTCCTTCAGAGTCTACTCTTACAATTATGTGTTCTACATCTTTCAGTTGATGCATTGAAGTTGTAAAAGGAGAGACAAGCTCTATTTTTATATGATGAAGTTCAATCCTGTCGATCTTCAATTTGTCTCCTGAATAGAAATATTTTGTAAGAAGAATAAATTATAATTTTCTAAAGATAAAATTTAATCAATTTTCACTTTTGATTTTGTAACAATACAATTTCTGTCTCATGTTGTTATTAGTACTGCTACAAATTATCTTTTACCTATAACCTGGCTGTGTAATTGAAAATAATTATTCCGAACTTTTTCTTGATTAAGAAAGATTAAAACCCTAAGTTTTTTTAATATTTTTTTGTGATTTATGAACGTAACAAAGGATCGAAGAGAATTCCATGTCAAATAGGTTAGTCGAATGTGTCCCGAATTTTTCTGAAGGACAGAATAAAGAAATCATCAAACAAATAACCTATGAAATTGAGAAAATAGAAGGTGCAAAACTTCTCGATGTTGATCCCGGGTATGATATGAACCGGACAGTTGTTACTTTTATCGGTAATCCTGAAGCCGTAAGACAGGCTGCATTCAACTCGATAAAAAAAGCTTCTGAGCTTATTGATATGAGCAAACATAAAGGTTCACATCCAAGGATGGGTGCTACAGATGTTTGTCCTTTTGTTCCGGTAAGCGGTGTTACGACTGAAGAATGTATTGAAATATCTATAGAAGTTGCAAAGAGAGTAGGTGAAGAATTAAACATTCCTGTTTACCTTTATGAAAAATCGGCAACAAAACCGGAACGAGTTAACCTTGCAAAAATACGCCGGGGTGAATATGAAGCTCTTCGGGATAAGTTAAAAAATCCGGAATGGAAACCTGATTTCGGTCCGGTAAAATTTAATGCAAAATCCGGTGCAACTGTAATTGGTGTTCGGGAATTTTTAATAGCATATAATATTAATCTCAACACACGGGATGTAAATCATGCAACCGATATTGCCTTCGAGTTAAGAGAAAAAGGAAGATCTGCACGAAAAACAAGCAAAGGAAATTTCTACTATAAAAGTGAAGACATCCTGAAATATGAAAAAGGAACTTATCCATGCGGTGATGGTGATTTTGTTGGAAAAACTTTTAGGGAAATTGTAGATCACTGTAAAATCAATCACGATTATGATTTGATTGATATTCTCGAACAGCATGGAATCAATCCTGAAAAACCAGAAGGACAATCGGTTAAGAAGCCGGGAAAGTTTAAACAATGTAAAGCAATTGGCTGGATGGTGCCGAAGTACGACCGGGTTCAGATATCAATAAATCTTACTAATTATAAAATAACATCAATGCATCACGTACTTGAAGAGGCAAGAAGGTTAGCAGTAGAAAGAGGTCTTGTAGTTACTGGAAGTGAAGTTGTCGGAATGGTTCCGTATCCAGCTTTACTCGAAACAGGAAAGTTCTATTTAAAAAATCAACACAGGTCTTCGGGCATTCCGGCTAATGATATTTTAAGTACTGCAGTACAATCGCTCGGATTAAATGATATTTCTGAATTTAAAATTGAAGAAAGAGTTTTAGGTCTTCCAAAAAAAATGGAGAACGCTATGGTTGAATTAAAAGTAACAGAATTTATTGATGAAGTCTCACGTGAATCTCCTGCTCCGGGAGGCGGATCAATTGCCGCACTTTCCGGTGCTTTAGGTGCATCACTTGCATCAATGGTAAGTAACCTGACTGCAAATAAAAGAGGAAGTGAAACTGCTGATAAAATCCTGAATGATGCTGCGGTTGAATGCCAGCAGATTAAAGATGAATTGGTAAACGCAATTGATGAAGATACAAATGCATTTAATTCATACATGGATGCACGACGGCTGCCGAATAAAACAGCAGAAGAAAAAAAAGTTCGTGAAGAAGCAATTCAATCTGGATTGATGAATGCAATTATGATTCCATTGAATACAGCAAAGTTAAGTTTAAGAGCAATTGAAATTGCCGAAGTTGTTGCAAAGAATGGAAATCTAAATTCTATCAGCGATGTAGGAGTCGGTGCACAAAGTGCTTACACAGGTGTATTAGGTGGTATTTATAATGTGCTGATAAATCTTAAAGATATAAAGGATCAAAAGTTTGCTGATGAAATGAAAACAACTTGCGGAGAGTTGAAAGACAAGGCGAAGAAAAAATTGGATATAGTTTTAAGTTTTGTTGAATCGAAGCTATAAAATAAACAAACTGTCACGGTCGAACCGTGACAGCAATAAATTATTCATAGATTTCATAAAAAGTATTGTCATAATAAAATCTAACATTCTGACCGAGTGCAAGGAACTGGGAAGTTTCCGGTTTTGATTTTAACAACTTAAAATATTCATCTGAGTTAAATTGAATTCGTTTTTCATTTTTTGTTTTGCGGTTCTGTAATTCAGAATCTACCCAGAACTTTCCGGTTTGATAAACAGCCCTTCCCTGGATATTCCTAACCTGTTGAGTAAGATTTTTTTCAATTCCATTTTCATCTTTATATTTCATTCTTCCTGAACCTTGCTTGGTTTCAGCATAATTACTTGCGTTGTTTAAATCCTGAAGTTCCTGGCTGGCAGTGATACTTTTTTCTCCGCTTTTTTCTTTCATCGAATCATAGTCACCTTCGACACCGCTTCTCAATTCCGGAGCCGGAGGAAGAACCTGGAAATCATCAGCCAGTTCATTTCTACGAATTCTTATTTCTTCATCCTCCATTATCAAATAGCTTGTGTACGGTGTAACGATTCCATGTTCACGGGCAAGCTGAGTTATTTCATCAACAAGCTCTTTGTCCTCGCCGTTCAAACGTATCTGATCTAACAAAAAACCAATTCGTCTCGAAGCCCATAAAGGAGGAATAAAATCATACTCATCGTTATCTTCTGAAAAATCTGCATTCAATGTGAATGATTTTTTTTCATCCTTTAATTTGCCGGTTAAAGTTATTCTTGATGTTCCGGTTCCTGAATATCGTCCAAAAATAGTTACGCTTGAACCTCTGAAAAGATCGGGTAAATTATTTGGGTACGTTTGTAATATTTTTATTCCACCGTTTAGTGACAGAGATAAATTTGTAAGAACAGGTGATTGAACTTTGTCATAAAATCCGGAAATCTTCACTTCGATGTCCTCATCTTCACCAATGTAAGTTCTGTATGATTTTGTTAATTCAGTAATTTTATCAAGAAGATAGGTATTGATTTCATTCCCGATTCCAAAAGTAAATATTCGTGTCTTTCCTGAATTCATCTTTTCAATTTTCTTCAGAAGGTTTTCATCAACAGTTTCACCAATCGTTGGCCTGCCATCTGTGATGAACACAATTAACCGGGTACGGCTTCCATTTGATTTTTCTTTTAAAGCAAGATTTAATGCTTCTTCAATATTGGTTCCACCAGCAGCTTTTAAATCTTTAATAAATTTTTCTGCTTCATTAATATTTGATTCATTTGCGGTTTCAATCTTCCCAAACAAAGAATAAGCTTCAGTGGAAAACCTGATAATATCGAAACCATCGCCGGGATTTAGATTATTTACACAATAGAGGAGAGCCTGTTTTGCCTGCTTCATTTTATCACCGACCATACTGCCGGATACATCCTGAACAAATATTATATCTTTGGGTTCAATCTTCTGCTTTTCAATTACAAATGAAGGCGAAGCCGTTAACAAAAAATATCCGTCCTCATTACCGGTTCTATAGCCTAACAATGACAACCCGATATCATCGTTGTCTGTGTGATAATATAATTTAAAATCGATATCAGGCTTTGTGTTCTCTTCTTCAAAAGAAATTACAGCGTTGTGGTTATCTTTATTTACCACATCAACTGAATGAGTAGGTGAGTACACATTTTTTATTTCTTTATTTGTTTTGAGTTCCACTTTTAGACTTATACTCTTCACAGGTTTTGAAGAAAATTTTTCAGTGTTCAAAGGATAGATATACTCGTACATTCCGTTATCTGAATTAAGAACTTCTCTATAACTTATTTTGACATTTTTCTTGTTTCGCGGTTCGATTGGAAATATTCGGACTTTAAATAATCCCTGGTTTGTATATTCAAGCAGAGCAGGATCTTTAATCTGCCGGACAATGTCTTCATAAATTTGCCGGGCTTTTGGTGCATCCATTAGTTCTGCGTGCATTTCTTTTCCATTAATGATCATGCTGAAGTCCTTTATAACAGCACCAACCGGTATCGGGAAGATGTAATAGCCTTCAAGCATTATATCGGAAGGATTATAAAATTCCTGGTCAATATTGGTTTCAGCAATGTTGCCGTTTATTTTTACATTAACATGATGATAAACAACTTCCAGTGGATATGGTGTTTGCAAGGGTTCCGGTCTGGGAATGATTATGAGTCCATCTGGAAAGATTGTTTGTGTCGAGAAGAAAAGTATCGCTCCAAACCAATTTAATATTGTTGATAATTTCATTTCAGACCTCAGAATTTTATTGAATGTCATCGTATGCTGCTGTTATTCGAATTTATAATTTTTATCTGATGCCTGGTCGCGTAATATTTTTAACATTGCTGCATCAAGAGTATTGCTTTCAGGATTTTCAGATATTTTTTGTGTGATATATTCTCTTCTCTGTTTATCAAGCTGACTGATTTGATTCTGATATTCATCCCGTTCTTTTGATTTCTTTTCAACAAACACTTTACGCTCATCATCTGTCATTTTCTGCATCTCTTCAGGTAATTGGTCTTCAGGAATCTCTTCAATTTTTACAGAGCCATTTTTTTCAGCATCAACAAGATCCCACGATGAATTATTATACTGTCCGCTTCCTTTTGTAATGCTTCTTTCAACCATAACAGATGGTGAAATTGTGCTCGCATTCATATCCTGATCTGCCTGACGTTGTTTTAGTTCATCACCTTCGTAACCATAAGCAATGTAAGTTTCGTTGAGCTTCTGTCCGAGATTAACAAGTTCATCATCAAATGGAGTATCGATGTGAACAGTTTCCTGGTTCGGATCAATATTTATATATGAACCATCTGAAAGGTCAGCACCGTCTTTCCAGCCTGATTGTAATCCTTCATCATAACTTCCGCAGTAAATAGTATTAATTATTATTCCTTTGCTTATAGCTTCTCTGCAGGCAGTTTTATAATCCACATTTCCTTGTGTGAATTCTTCATTTCCTGCAATGAAAATAACTTTGTAGTCATCGGAATTTTCTGTCCATTTTAAATCCTTAATGGCTTCAGATATTACAGTACCGCAATATTCGCTTCCACCGTTTGTTCTGAGTTTAAAAAGCTCCTCTGAAATTTTATCAAGATCATTTGTTAACGGAGTGATCAATCTGACAAAACCTTCTTCGGCTGATAAGCCGTCATTTCCATATTCATATAAAGCAACACTAAGATTAATATTCTCACCATCGCGTTTTGATCTTGCCATTTCATTAACAATTTTCCACAGTTGTGTCTTTGCCTGTTCAATCAATCCATCCATACTATTGCTTGTATCCAGAAGAATGGCAAGCTCCACAAGATTTGTTTGAGCTGGTTTTTCGCTAGAAGAAGCTTTATCACCGAAGAAAACAAGTGAGATTAAAAAACAAAGCAGGAAAATAATTGAGTCTTTCATTTTAATACTCCGATTGTGTT
>JANWIS010000017.1 GCA_025449775.1 Ignavibacteriaceae bacterium | reverse complement strand
ATTTAAGTGTCTGCAATATCCTGGGTGTTCAAGTTGCTGAATTAGTAAATGAAGTAAAACCTGCTGGAATGCATGAAGTTGAATTCTTTGCAAATCGTGAATCAGATCAGATGCTGACAAGCGGAATATATTTTTATCAGTTAAAGGTTGGTTCATATACAGAAACAAAGAAGATGATATATTTAAAGTAGAATGTATTTGTATTTTTTCTTTACTGATGAGTTATAAATTTAAATCCAGCAACACGTTATTATTTACGTCCGAAGTCAATTGTGGCGTCGGATGCGTCATCAACTAAAAAAATATTTTTCATTACTGGTCAACATAGAGTTCGAATAGAGTAATCACATCTGGTATTGTTCTTGCCTTAGCAATAATAACTTATCCTTCCAGTTGAGCAGAGATAAATAGTGTCTGGTGAGAGGACACATCTAATTAAATTGAGTTCTTAAAATTAAAATATGGTGATGATTTATGGCGCTTGCAACCGCGACCTTTTGGGGAGAAAGTTTGAATACTCATGGCATACCAAATACAGTTCACATTTATCTGATTAGTGTTTATGTAAATCAGGCAATCGGACTCAGAGACAAAATTGTCAAGATAGTTCCTTTAACCGAAAATACACCAAAGCCTTCAAGAGAGCTTCCATTTATTGTGAAAAGTTCTGATGCAAAAACAGCCTTCCTTGAAGCGTTCGCTGCATTAGAAGAAATGGATTGTCTCAAAGGTTTTAAGTGTCATAAAAGTGTAGTAGAAAATGATCGAAAAGATACTTTAGCAGGAGCTATAAGAGAATATTAGTAAATGTTTTTATTGGTTGCTCGAAAATTCATTTTGAATTTCTCCAATACGAATAATATCTGCTTCATTGTATTCGCAATTCTTTGATTCGTATTGCTTGCGTTCTGCTTGATCGTGGGAATCTGCTCTTTAATCCACCTCTTACAACAACTCCTGTTCCGAGAATATAACCATTGAATCGAACAGCATATTGTCCCGGTGGTAAATTTTCATTAATAATTAAAGCACCGCCAAGATACAATTTCAGTTCATTGAAATCCTGAATTTCATAAATATTTTTTGTTATAAACTCCTGTATGACCTGTGCAGCGAGTGAATGAAGAACAATATTTCCATTTTTATCAATCGTACCGAACTTTGTACCTACCCGGTGGAATAAGCCCAGGTTTTCATCTCCCCATTCATTTGTAGTAAAGTAAATATCATTCCTTTTCATCAGGAATTTGTAGTTTGAAAAAACATCAACATTAATTCCAAACTCTGCGGAAAGTGTATTAAGTCTTTCATGAATAATCGCATCGTTATACTTATGCATTGTTATCACATAATGTTTTTTCCACTTAAATTGTTCAGGCGGTATTGTTTCTCCTGTTTTTTTCAGTTTAGCAAGAAAAAATCCATCCGAATCAACTTCCCATGGAAAGATCCTTATTGTTTCTGATAATCTTTCATCGAGCTTTGTTCCATTATATTCTGTAAATCCGTTATGATGCTTTAGTGGCAGCTCAATCTTTACTAAATCAACAGGATATTTTTCAAGAAGTTTATTTATTATCAGTTCATTTTCTTCAGGTGTGAGTGTGCATGTTGAGTAAACAATTTCTCCGCCAACTTTCAACATTTTGATAGCTGAAACCAGCAGCTTGTTCTGGATTTCGCTAAGATGACTTACACGTTCGGGTGTCCACCATTTGTTCACTTCGGATTTTTTTTGAACGATACCCAGACCGCTGCAAGGTGCATCAACAAGTATTTTATCGAAATAAGAATCAAAATATTTACTAAGAATTTCTCCCCTTGAATTTACGACACCATAATTAATAAAATTCATTTTATCGAGGTTGAATACCAATGCTTTTATCCTGTCAATTTCCAATTCGTTTACAACAAGAATTCCTTTGTTGTTCATTGATCCGGCTATCTGTGTTGTTTTCGATCCAGGTGCAGAACAAAGATCCAGCACGATATCTTTATCAGAAGCATTAAGTACTATCGGTGGAAGCATTGAAGTTAACCCCTGAATATAATAAAACCCGAAAGCTATCTCGAGCGTACTGCCTGCATATTCGAACCCCTCAGTAATTTTTAATGCATTAGCGGGGAAACTTACTTCTTCAGTTTTGATTCCATAAGTTTCATTCAGCTGATCTGCAAGTATTTTCCTGCTGATTTTTTTTTCATTAACACGAATGTATTTGGCGGGCTCTCTTTGAACAAAGTTTCCAAAATTTTTTGCTGCTTCGTTTCCAAATGTTGTAGTAAGGTAGGAATAAATTTTTTCAGAGACGATAGGTCTGCTTCTCATTTTCTTTTAACACTTAACTTTCAGAATATTTCACTTAAGAAATTTCCTTACATCTAAGTCTAATCTCACAAATCCAAATCAGTTCGCTCTTGTATGCCTGTTAATCAGATGAATTGGTTTTATACAGCTAACTTTTCAAAACTTGTTCATAGTATGTTTCGTAAAGCGGAACCACTATTGATTTATCAAATTTATTAACAGCTCTTTGCCGGGAATTTTCAGAAAACATCTTATATTTTTTTTCATTTGTAAGCAATTCCAAAGCATACTTTGCCATCCTGTCAACATCACCTATTTCAGCAATAAATCCTGTTTCATTGTGCCTGACCAATTCCGGTAAACCGCCTACACTTGAACTGATAACCGGTAAACCGCAAGCCATTGCTTCCAAAGCAGCCAATCCAAAACTTTCTGATTGTGATGGTATCAGGAATAGATCGGATGATGATAAAATTTCTACTAGACCATCCTGCTTTCCTAAAAATTTTACTTTGTCGTACAGATCAAGCTGCCTGCATAATCTTTCACAATCTGATCTGTCAGGACCATCTCCTACAAGGACTAGTTTGGATGGTATTTCTTTCTGGATCTTTTCAAATATCCTGATAGTATCGGTAACTCTTTTTACAGGACGGAAATTTGAAGTATGAACAAGAATTTTTTCTCCATTTGGTGCAAGTATATTTCTGAATTCTGTGTTGTTATTCGGTTTAAAAAGATCCGTGTCCACAAAGTTCGGAATTACCTGAATGTCAGCGTCACAATAGTAGTTGGTTAAAGTTTTTTCTTTCAGAAAACGGGAAACTGCAGTGACGCCATCACTTTTTTCTATGCTGAATTTTACAAGTGGAAGAAAAGAAGGTTCTAAGCCGACAAGAGTAATATCTGTTCCATGAAGCGTTGTAAAAATCTTTAAATCCTTACTTCCCTTCATCATCTCTTTTGCAAGATAAGCACTGGTTGCATGTGGAATTGCATAATGAACATGCAGCAAATCCAGTTTTTCAAATTCCGCTACTTCCACCATTTTACTTGCGAGTGAAAGTGAGTAGAGAGGAAATTCGAACAACGGATAATTGCTTATTTCCACTTCATGAAAAACAATGTTTTTTACGTATTGAGATAATCTAAACGGAAGAGCATAACTTATGAAATGAACTTCATGACCACGGAGAGCTAATTCTTTCCCCAACTCAGTTGCTATAACCCCGCTTCCACCATACGTCGGGTAACACGTAATTCCAATTTTCATTCCGATAATCCGGAGTTATAATTTCCCATCATTTGCAGCAAATATAACTTAAAATTAATAAAGTAAGCAATCCTTTTTATTTCAATGGCAACAATCTAAAATTTATATTTACAAAAAAGATAATGATGGATTTCCTTTTAATCGGGCACTGTGTTGTTGATAAAATAATTGATCAAAATCATTCAGCAATTCAGCCCGGTGGAATATTTTATTCGGTTGTTGCATTCATAAGTCAGCTGGAAACCGTAGATAAATTATTTCTTTGTACAGATGTTGCTGAACAGTATTCAACATTATTCAAACCTGCTTTCGACTATGCTGAAAAAAAATTTACTCGAACTGTTGATTCAATTCCACAGGTTGAACTTCAAATAAATATTGAAGGAGAAAGAAAAGAAACTTATTCAGCTATTGCAGCAAATCTTAATATACCGTTGAAAGGATTGGACAGGTTCAACGGAATATTAATAAATATGATTACAGGGAATGATTTATCGCTGACACAATTACAAGAGTTGAGAAAAAATTATGCAGGGCTTATTTATTTTGATGTTCATACATTGAGCCGTGGAATCGATCAGAGTTTAAACCGAAATTTCAGACAAATAAATGATTTTTATGAGTGGGCACAGTGTTTCGATATTCTTCAGGCTAATGAATCAGAATTAAAAACACTGTCTTCATATACAGAAGAAAAAATTATAGTAGAAGAATTAATTTCTTATGGAATAAAGCAAATAATAATTACAAGATCAGAAAAAGGTGCAACTGTTTTCTATCAGGAGAATAATTATGTAAAGCGGCTGGATAAAAATGCACTTCAATTAAAAACAAATAACAAGGTCGGATGTGGGGATATATTTGGCTCGGTTTATTTTTACAATTATATAAAAAATAAAAATATTTCATCAGCTTTGGAAAGTGCAAATTTATTCGCTGGAACAGCAACAACATATTCAAATGTTAACGATTTATTAAATCTTAAGAAAGATGTTTATAAACGGTCTGGTACGAAATAGAATAATAATTACTGGCTCAAATGGTATACTTGGTCAGAGAGTGGTTGAATTTTACTCTTCAAAAAATAATATTGAACTGCTGACAACATCTGTCGAAGACAGCCCTGTTAGTAATTCAGCAGAGTACGTTTCTTGTGATATTAAATGCAGAGATAAAATTAAGAAACTGATTTATGATTACTGCCCGGATTTTATTATTCACACGGCAGCATTTACAAATGTTGACCTGAGCGAAAAGCAACGCGAAGAAACATGGAAAATAAATGTTAAAGGTGTAGAATATATTTCTGAAGCAGCTAGAATAATAGATGCACTGATGATTCATATTTCTTCTGATTATATTTTTGACGGCAAGGATGGTCCTTATGATGAGAATTCAACTCCAAATCCAATCGGGTATTACGGCAGAACAAAACTTGCAAGTGAAAATGCTCTGAAAATAAGCGGATCACTTTTTACAATTCTTCGGACAAATGTTTTGTATGGTACTGCTGTTAACAGCAGACCGGATTTTTTGCGATGGGTAATTGAATCGTTAAATAAAAATGAAGAAATCAGGATTGTTGATGATCAGATTAATAACCCGACTTTTATCGATGATCTTGTTCAGGCAATCAATAAAATTATTGAGCTGAAAAAAACCGGCGTTTATAATATCGGAGGTCCGGAATTTTTATCACGTTTCGAATTTACAAATCGTATTGCCGACTTTTTTAAATTGAATAAAAATTTGATTTTTGCAATTACAACTAAAGAGTTAAATCAGCTTGCCCGGAGACCATTGAAATCAGGTTTGCTTACGCTAAAAGCAGAAATAGAACTTGGCTATAAATCTCACTCCTTAGAAGGATCTTTTGCTATTATAAAGAAAGAGCTCGGGATATGAATCTGGCAAATAAATATGAAAATTTTATTTTTGATCTTGATGGCACTATTTACCGTGGTGAACATTTAATTACCGACGCAGATCTTGTAATCAACAATCTGAAATCAGCAGGAAAGAAAATTGTTTTTGTTTCTAACAAAACTACTGGAACAGTTAATGATTACTTCCATCTTCTCAGAAATTGGGGTTTGAATATTGAAGAAAGTGAAATAATTAATTCCACACTTGTTGTTAAAAATTATTTAAGCAACAATTTCGATAAGGAAACATTCTTTGCTATTGGTGAAGAGTCATTCATAAATGAAATTAAAAATTCTAGTTTAAATTTTTCAACCGATCCGGGGGAAATTAAAATAATTTTAATAACTCTCGACCGGACATTAAATTATAAGAAGCTCGAAATAGCTGCACAAGCACTTGAAAACGGCGCCAGATTTTTTGCAGCAAATATTGATGATACCTGTCCTGTTGATAACGGAGAAGTTCTTGATGCAGGTTCTATAATTTCTGCACTTGAAAAAAGAACTCACAGGAAGCTCGAACTGCATTTCGGGAAGCCATCTGAGTTTATGTTTAATGAAATAAAAAGCCGTCTTAATTTTAATCCGGATAATACACTTTTAATCGGTGACAGAATTGAAACAGATATTGCAATGGGAAATAAATTCGGAATCGATACTGCACTTGTTTCCACTGGAGTTAAACATTTCAAAAACGGTTCAAATGGATTTTCGCCCACTTATCTGTTGAATTCAGTAGCTGATTTATTAAATAACAAAATCTAACCAGACCTGCTTTTTTATACCAACCTTTTTACTTTAGTTTTAGTCTAATCAACAGAATTAAATAAGAGATTAATGGAAATATCAGAAAAAGAGTTGATTATAAAAGCTCAACAGGGCGATCAAACTGCGTTTGAGCAGTTGATTTACAATTACGATAGATCAGTTCTTTCTATTGCTATGAAGTATGTCCATGATACGGATGAAGCTAAAGATATTTACCAGGAAGTTTTTATAAGAGTATTCAGAGGTTTGAAAAAATTTGAATTCAGGAGTGAGTTTTCAACCTGGCTTTTTAGAATAACAACTAATGTTTGCCTGACTCATAAATCAAGAAAGAAAGAAGAAATGATTGTGTCTCTACAGGAAGAGTTTGGTGAAGAAAGAATGGGATACGAAACAAAAGATTTACAATACGATGGACTTTCGCCCGAAGAAGAAACTTCCGGGAATGATCTTGGTAACTTAATCAGCACTGCTGTTGATAGTCTTTCATCGAAACAGAAAATTACTTTTGTTCTAAAACATTATGAAGGCTATAAGATAAGAGAGATTGCTGAAATGTTGAATTGTAGAGAAGGAACAGTGAAGAAATATTTGTTCGATGCAGTAAATAATTTAAAAAGAAAACTGAAACCATTGATCGCAGCCGAAGCTTAAAAATATTTTCAGGAGATTAAAATGAATCACAATGAATTTAAACAAATGATACAACTCTCGCTTTATGGTGAGCTAGCGGAAGAAAAACAAAAAAATCTTTTTCTGCATCTGGCATCCTGTGAAGAATGCAGAGCCGAAATTGAACAGCAGAAAAATCTAATATCAATAGTTGCAGATCATAAGAATCTTGAAGTGAATGAAGAATTATTGAAAGAGGCTCGTATGCAGTTGAAAGGCGGATTGAGAATGGAAAACGCTCACAGAAGCTGGTTCAACAAATTTTCAATAAATATTTTTCAATTTTTTTCAACTCCACCCAGACTTGCATTTGGAGCAGTTTCAATATTAGTCATTGGAATATTAATCGGAAGTACGTTTTTTAAAAACGAAAAGCTGACAGTTGTTGT
>JANWIS010000016.1 GCA_025449775.1 Ignavibacteriaceae bacterium | reverse complement strand
GAACTCCGTTCTCATAATTTTGTTCAGCCCAAAGCTCGCCGCTTTCATAATACCAGTTTGAAGTTCCTACTTTTATTCCATCGTCATAATTCCATTCAATGCTAACCTTACCGTCTTCAAAGTACCAAGTTGAGAGTCCATCTTCTTTTCCATAACTGAATTTCCAGTCTTTCCAGATTTTTCCATTCGGATAAAACTCTTTGTAATATCCATCGAGGTTATCGTACCAGTATTCGCCTTCAGTTCTAAGAGTTCCATCTTGATAATATGTTTTGACGATTTTTTTATCAACAAGCTGTGGATAAGAAATGTTCTGCAGTCCAGCTAATAATAGCATCACTATTAAAAAATATTTATGCATCGTCCTGATTTTATTTTTGATATTCAAGTTGTGAAATTAAAATAATTTTTTGTAAGGATAAATTCATAATTGGTTGCATTGAAAGATTTAGAAAATAAAACTAATGAATGAATTGAAAAGATTAATGGAATTTTTTTTCCCCGGCTTCAATTTCCATATCAATGAAATCTTCTTCACGGGGAATCGGGCATGTGAATAAAGCAGTGTAAGCACAATAAGGGTTATATGCTTTATTAAAATCTATTGTGTAAATGAAATCCGGATTCGGGTTCAATTCGAAATCAAGGTACCTTCCAACCCCATAAGTTTCTTTACCTGTTGTTCTGTCTGTAAACCAGATGCTGTGATACATTTCTCCATCTCTACCGAAAGCACGGTAAATATTAACGCGGTGGACTTTATTTTCTTTTTTCAGTTCTACAAATCCGAGTTGAATCACATATCGCATTTCACCTTTTGTACCTAATATAGCTACTGTATCCTGTCCTTCATATAAAAATAATTTTGATTTAAAAACAAAACCCTGATCTGGATCATAATAAATCAGCGGTTTAATTTTAACAGTACTATCGCGATGAAACGGCGAATGCGAATCAAACTTCATCGATGAATCTTTTTCAGCTCTTTCTTTTAAAATAGATTGCGTGTATTTATCTGCATTACTTTCCGTACAGCCTTCAGAGATCAAAAAGGTAAATAAAATAATTACTGCAAGTAAACAAATATTACTTTTCACTAACATCAGCTTTCTTCACTTTCTTTTTCAGCTCACTCAGCTTGTTCAACGCTTCAAGTGGAGTAAGCTTATCAATCTCAAGATCTTTTATCTCACCTCTTAGCTTATCATCCTGGAATTCAAATATGCTCATCTGGTTTTCGGGAATTTGCAGCTTCCTCAGCTTTTCCTTTTTCAATTCATAAGGAGTTAACTCTTTGCTTTCAAGATTCTGCAGAATTTCTTTTGCACGGTTTGTAACGAATGCAGGCAAACCAGCCATTTGTGCTACCTGGATTCCATAACTGTGGTCTGCTTTTCCTGGATTTACTTTATGAAGAAATATTACTTTATCATCATACTCACGTACTTCAACTTTATAATTTTTTATTTTGGGAAAAAGGTCAGCCATTTCATTCAGCTCGTGGTAGTGAGTTGCAAATAAAGTTTTTGCTGCGACTTCTTTGTTGTCGTGAAGATATTCTGTAATCGCCCAGGCAATTGATATTCCGTCAAACGTACTTGTCCCTCTTCCGATTTCATCGAGAAGAATTAAACTTTTAGAAGAAGCATTGTTAAGAATATTTGCTGCTTCCTGCATCTCGACTAAAAAAGTGCTTTCACCTGAAGTAATATTATCACTTGCACCGACACGAGTAAAAATTCTGTCAACCAATCCTATCTTTGTACTTTTTGCCGGGACGAAAGAACCAATCTGCGACATCAAAACAATTAATCCAATCTGCCGGAGATAAACTGATTTACCAGCCATATTCGGTCCGGTGAGTAAAATTATCTGGTCGTTTTTATTATCGATCACACAATCGTTCGGCTTAAATTTTTCACCCGGAGGAAGAATCCGTTCAACGACAGGATGTCTTCCATCAATAATTTCTAGCTCATCACTGTCATCAACAACAGGCTTCGAATATTTATAAACTTCCGCACATTCTGAAAAAGAAATTAAACAATCGACTAATGCTATCATTCGTGCATTATTTTGAACAGGCTGAGCTTCAGCTGAAACAAATTTTCTTAACTCATCAAAAAGCTCAGTCTCAAGCTCATAAATTTTTTCCTCTGCATTGAGGATTTTATCTTCATATTCCTTTAACTCGGGAGTGATATATCTTTCCGAATTAACAAGCGTCTGCTTCCGTATATAATTTTCCGGGATCTTATCTTTGTGCGCATTGCTCACATCGATGTAATATCCAAAAACATTATTGAAGCTTACTTTTAATGATGAAATGCCTGTTCTTTCTCTTTCAGTTTTTTGAAGCTTCGCTATCCAGTCCTTTCCATGAAAAGCAATATTCCGCAACTCATCTAATTCGGCACTGAATCCATTCCTTATCACACCGCCATCAACAAGTGTTGGAGGAGGAGAATCTATGATTGCATTTTGAATTCTTTCAACCAAATTATCAAGAGGATTCAGCTCTCTTGTAACAGTTGATAATGCATCGGAATTAAATTGTGAGAGATATTCTTTTATCGATGGTATTTTTTTAAGCGATGTTTTCAGTGCAACAACTTCACGAGGATTTGCTCTCCCGGTACATATCCTCGAAATTATTCTTTCAATATCACCAACTTCTTTAAATTCATTATCAATCTTTTTTCTCTGCAATTTATTTTTCAGTAATTCTTCAACACAATCAAGCCTGCTTTGAATTTTTTTCAGATCTCTCAATGGAGCCGAAATCCATTTCTTCAAAAGTCTTCCGCCCATTGCTGTAGTTGTTTTATCAAGAATTGAAATTAACGATCCTTCTCTGCCATCTCCGTGCATTGAATAGCTGATCTCAAGGTTTCTTCTAGTTGAAGAATCAAGTATCATATATTCGGAAGGATTGTAAAGCGAAATCCGGTTGAGATGAGTGAGTGAAACTTTTTGAGTATCAAGTAAATAATTTAGTGCTGCACCGCTTGCAACAATTCCATTATGAAGATATTCAATTCCAAATCCTTTTAAAGTAACTGTGCCGAACTGATTGAGAAGCAATTCATTTGCATAATCGAAATTGAAAATCCAGTCATCCAGTCTTGTAATCCGGGTTGAAGAATTAATTCTACTTATTAACGGAGTGAGATAATCTTTTTCTTTTTTTGGAATGAGTATTTCTGCCGGAGCAATCGATTCAACCTGCTGCTGAAGATCTGATTCCGGAACTTCGAATGTGAAGAACTCTCCGGTTGAAACATCGGCAAACGAAATCCCGGCGACTTCATCCTTTATGAAAACTGAAAGCAAGTAATTATTTTTTTTATGATCGAGCAGTTTGTCGGAAAGAATTGCACCGGGAGTTACAACTTCCACAACTTCTCTTTTCACAATTCCTTTTGCAAACTTCGGGTTTTCCATTTGTTCACAAACAGCAACCCGATAACCTGCACGGACAAGTTTTGGTAAATAAGTATCAATTGCGTGATGAGGAAATCCGGCAAGAGGAACATCTTCTGCAGCTCCGTTTGCTCTTTTTGTTAAAGTGATTCCCAGAACTTTGGAAGCAATTTTTGCATCGCTTTCAAATGTCTCAAAGAAATCACCAACTCTGAAAAGTAGAATTGTATCCGGATTGGCTTCCTTTACTTTGTAATACTGAGCCATTAAAGGAGTCTGTCCGTTCCGTTCTGTTTGCTTTGCAGTTGACGCTTTAGCGGGTTGTAAATCCTGTTTACTCATTAAGCTAAAAATAGCTGAATGAGGAAAGAATATCAATTTAAAAGCTTTGATAAATTCAACAAAAGCAAGTTGATTCTATCTAAATTCTAATTCGAACAATCTTGAAAAGACTACTCTTTTTAATATATTTGGTCATAAATTATCGGAGAAAAACTGTTCCCTTTGTTGCAACTTCTCTTCTTGAATTAATAATTTATATGCAAAAAGAAAGCTCAGGAGCTAAATGAAAAAGATCGGAATACTGTTCGGGCAGGAAACTACTTTTCCACCTGCATTTATAGAAAAGGTGAATTCAAAAAACATAAAAGGAATTACTGCCGAGTTTGTTAAAATTGATAAAGTCGTGCAAGGTGAAGCCAGTGGTTACGATGTGATCATCGACAGGATTTCACAGGATGTTCCTTTCTACCGTGCATATTTAAAGAATGCAGCTTTAAGCGGAACGGCTGTAATTAATAATCCGTTCTGGTGGAGTGCAGACGAAAAATTTTTCAATAATGCTTTGATGACAAAGATGGAAGTTGAAGTACCAAAAACAGTTTTGCTTCCATCGAACAAGCACCCTGACGATACAAATGCAAACTCATTCCGTAATCTTCAGTACCCGATGAACTGGGAATCAATTTTTAAATATGTCGGGTTCCCTGCTTTCTTTAAACCATTTGCAGGCGGCGGATGGAAAAATGTTTACAGGCTTGAATCACCGGATGATTTTTTCAAAGCTTACAATGAAACAGGTCAGCTTGTAATGATGTTACAGGAAGAAATTAAATTCACAGAGTATTTCAGATGTTACTGTCTCGACAGGAAAGATGTTCACGTTATGAGATACGATCCGAAGCAGCCTCATCATTTGCGTTATGTACGCAATCCAAAACCAATAGAAAAACCTATGATGGAAAAAATTCTGCATGCTGTAATGACAATTAATAATGCACTCGGTTATGACTTCAATACAGTTGAGCTTGCAGTGCGTGATGGAATTCCTTATGCAATTGATTTCTGTAATCCGGCACCGGATGCAGATAAAAATTCAGTCGGTGAAGAAAATTTTAACTGGATTGTTGAAACTGCAGCTAATATGGCAATACGAAGAGCAAAAGTACACAAGAAAGGTCAGAACAATTTAACATGGGGAAGTTTCATTTCAGTCTATGCAAGCAACGGTTCTTTGAGCGAAAGTTAAAGAGACAATTCTTATGACCGAACCCGGATTATTTACTTTAGGTGTTGAAGAAGAATTTCAGATTGTCGAACCGAATTCCAGGGAATTGAAATCTCATATTCAGCAGATCATTGAGGATGGTAAAATGGTTCTTGCTGAAAAAGTAAAAGCTGAAATGCACCAGTCAGTTGTTGAAATTGGAACCGATATCTGCAGAGATATTAATGATGCACGAGAACAAGTTACAAAACTGAGACAGGAGCTTGCAAAACTTGCACAAAAAAATAATCTCAGGATTGCTGCTGCTGGAACACATCCATTCTCTCACTGGAAAGATCAGCAGATTACTGTACATCCGCGTTACCAGGATATTATTGAAAATTACCAGCAAGTTGCAAGGGCAAATTTAATTTTTGGTTTGCATGTTCATGTCGGAGTGGATGACAGAGAAACAGCATTGCATGTAATGAATGCAGCAAGATATTTTCTTCCTCATATTTTTGCACTTTCAACAAACTCTCCTTTCTGGCTTGGGAGGAACACCGGGTTTAAATCTTACAGAAGCAAAGTATTTGATCGATTCCCGAGAACAGGAATACCTGATTATTTCGGAAGTCTTGCTGAATATGATAACTATGTAAAACTTCTGGTAAAGACAAAATGTATAGATGATGCAAAAAAAATCTGGTGGGATATTCGTGCTCATCCTTATTTCAATACACTCGAATGGCGGATTTGCGACATCCCGATGAGATTGGATGAAACAATTTGTCTTGCTGCAATTATGCAGGCAATAGTTGCTAAGCTTCATAAGCTTATTAAACAGAATCTCGGTTTCAGATTATACAGAAGAGCATTAATTGCTGAAAATAAATGGCGTGCAGCACGTTATGGAATTCATGGAAAGCTTATTGACTTCGGGAAACAGGAAGAAGTTGAGTATAAAAAGCTGGTTGTTGAACTGCTCGAGTTTATTGACGATGTTGTAGATGATCTCGGTTCAAGAGAGGAAGTAATGTATGTTTTTAAAATTCTTGAAAGAGGAACAGGTGCTGACCGTCAGCTTGCTGTTTTTGAAAAATCAAACGATACAAAAGCAGTTGTCGATTATATAATTGAAGAAACACATGTTGGATTATAAGGCTCTTACATAAGAATGATAAAAATTGCAACAATAGATCTTTATAACAACGAACGCAACGAAGGAATGCGCTGCCTCAGTGAAATTGTTTCTGATGTACAGAAGAGAAACAACGAATTGCAAATTTCTTATGAAGTTTTTGATACGAGATTTAAAGGTGACGTTCCCGGATTGGACAAAGATATATATATTTCTTCGGGAGGACCAGGAAGTCCGTTTGAAGGCGAAGGAACTCAATGGGAAAAAGATTACTTCAACCTGATTCAAAATATCTGGGACTACAACCAAAAAAATCCTGAAAGAAAAAAATATATTTTTTTCATTTGTCATTCATTCCAGATGATGGGAAGATTTTTCAAATTCGGAAAAGTAAACCAGCGTCATTCAAAATCATTTGGAGTGATGCCTTTCACTTTAACTGAAGAAGGAAAATCAGACAGCATATTGAAAGAACTATCGGACCCGTTCTATGCTGCTGATATCAGGCAGTTCCAGGTGGTTGAACCGGATCTAAAAGTTATAAAGGAACTCGGTGCAAATATTCTTTCTTATGAAATAATTGATGACGATGATAATGCACAGCCTTCTCTGGCTGCAATAAGAATTTCCAATGAAATTGCCGGAACACAATTCCACCCCGAAGCTGATCCTTATAGTATGCTTTACCATTTTAAACAGGATGAAAGAAAGAAACAGGTCGTTGAAAAATACGGTGAGAAAAGATACGATGAGATGATGCAAATTCTTCAGAAACCTGATACAATTCAAAAAACAAGAAAAACAGTTATTCCAACTTTCCTGAAT
>JANWIS010000015.1 GCA_025449775.1 Ignavibacteriaceae bacterium | reverse complement strand
TGAAGACTATGAAGAACTCGGTGGAAGTGAATATTTAAAAGTGATTCACAAAAAAGTAGAAGGCGATTCGCCAAAACTAAATCTTCAGTCAGAAAAAAAATTACACGATAGTGTTCTTGAATTGATCTGGAAGAAATTAATAAACTCTGCACACGATATTTCCGAAGGTGGAATTGTTTGTGCTCTTGCGGAATGCTGTATTATTAATGAAGAAAAAAAGATCGGTGCTGAAATAAATATTCCAATTAAAAACAGAAAAAATTTTTCATATTTTTCTGAATCGCAGTCGAGAATTATAATCTCTATATCAAAAGATAAAAAAGATGAATTTGAAAAGCTGCTGCAATCATCTAGTCAATCATTCAAACAGATCGGAATAGTTGGAGGCTCATTTCTGAAAATAAACGATGATATAAATATTAAAGTTGATGTTCTTGCAGATCATTATTTCAATACAATTCCACGGATAATGTCAGGTGAAAAATAAAATTCAAAAGTGGATTAAAAATTCTAAACTTTATACTTCATTCAGGAAGATAAGATATTCACTTCATCTCATTCCAGCATGGCATTGGTTCAGGGAATTTCTAAAACATTATTTCGGAGGATTGTACGACAGGACTGACCGTCACCATCTTTTTCTTCTTTCGGGCGGATTAGCTTTTTCTCTTTTTGTCTGCATCATTCCAATGACATTGATAATCTTCTGGCTTCTCGGGAAATTTTTAAACTCAGCAGAAGTTGAAGAACAGATTATTACTCTTATCGATACGGTTATTCCGTACGTTACTTACGCAGAATTTGTTAAGGAGGTTATTTTTGATCGCGTTAAAGAAGTTGTTGAGTATAGAAATATTGCAGGATGGGTTGGCATCATCGGTTTATTTTTTGCAGCCAGTGGATTCGCAAGCAGTCTGCGTACGATATTAAATAAAGTTTATGGCACCGACGTTGATATAAATATATTTCTCGGTAAGATCAGAGATTTTCTGGTGATAATAATTATTGTGCTGGTTTTTCTTGCTATGATTTTAATTCTTCCAATCCTTGATTTTCTCGTATCATTAGCTCAGTCAACTCCTTATTTCCAGGTTTTCAATCAGCAAATTTTCCAGAGAGTTTTTACAGCTTCGTTTTCAATTTTTGTTATGTTTTTAATTTTTGCAGTTGTGTACAAGTTTATTCCAACTGTAAAAATCCATAAAAGATCTGTTGCACTCGGTGCACTTTGGGCCTCGATTTTCTGGGTTACAGCTAAAGTACTTTTTGGTATTTACCTTTCTAACTTCACAACTTTCAGCAGAATTTATGGAGCGTACGCTTTGGGAATTGTTGTGGCATTCTGGATTTATTATACGGCTGCTGTTTTCATACTCGGTGCAGAAATAGGTAAGCTGTTTGATGAAAGATTGAATGAAAGAATTAAGAAAAGAATGGAAATTGCAGAATTAAAAACAGGAGCTGATTCCTCAGTATAATTTTTTTGAATTATTGTAATGAGTATTGTAAAAATATTAAAAGCATTCGCACCACCAGCAACCTGGAGATTTGCAGTATTAATTTTGCTTGGAATATTTTCTGGATTGTTGATTTTTACCATTCACATTGGCAACGCAACGTCTTACCTTTCTGATGATCCGGCTGCTTGTGTAAATTGTCATGTAATGGCTCCGCAATTTGCTACATGGCAGAACAGCAGTCACGCAAGATTTACTGTTTGCAATGATTGTCACGTTCCGCAAGATAACATATTTGAGAGATACTTTTTCAAAGCGTCGGATGGATTAAGACATTCGTATATGTTTACATTCAGACTTGAACCTCAGGTAATCATGATTCACGAAGCAGGAAGAAATGCCGTTCAGGAAAATTGTATCCGATGTCATTCAGAACAGATTCATCCGATATCTGTTCGTGCAATCAGTAATCAGTCAATTCAGGAATACGGAGATGGATATTGTTGGGATTGTCACCGCGAAACTCCACACGGAAGAGTAAACAGCTTAACATCAACTCCATTTGCAAGAACACCACAGTTATCAGCCCCATATCCGGATTGGATAAAGAATTTAGTAAAGTAAAAAATTAAGAGGTCGGGTTATGAAATCAATCAACGAAATAATAAAACAAAAACCATGGGTTGCATGGATTATATTTCTTACAACTGTTGTGATTGTATTTTTAATCGGGCTGCTTGCTTCAACAATTATTGAGAGAAGAGGTGAAGCTCTTCAGACTTTACAGATGTTGAAACCGATAAATGATTGGGAACCGAGAAATGAAGTCTGGGGAGAAAATTTTCCACGAGAGTATGAATCTTATTTGAAAACTCTCAACACAGATTTTGCAAGCAAACATGGTGGTTCAAAGAAGGTTGATTATCTTGAAAAATATCCAGAACTCGTTGTGCTTTGGGCAGGATATGCGTTCTCAAAAGAATATAATCAAGGACGAGGTCATGCTCATGCAATTGAAGATATCAGGAATATTTTAAGAACCGGTGATAACGGATATTCACCTCAGCCTGCAACTTGCTGGACATGCAAAAGCACAGATGTTCCGAGATTAATGAATGAAATGAACACTGAAAATTTTTATAAGGGAAAATGGAAAGAGCTTGGTTCACAGGTTATAAACCCGATTGGATGCCAGGACTGCCACGATCCAAAAACTATGAATCTCAGAATTACAAGGCCTGCTTTAATAGAAGCATTTCAGAGACAGGGAAAAGACATTATGAGTTTCAGCAGACAGGAAATGCGTTCATTAGTTTGTGGGCAATGTCATGTTGAATATTATTTTAAAGGTGAAGGTAAGTATTTAACTTTTCCTTGGGACAATGGTTTCAGTGCAGATAATATGGAAGAATATTTTGACAAATTAGAATTTTCAGATTGGACACATGCTCTAAGCAAAGCACCGATGTTAAAAGCACAGCATCCTGATTATGAATTATTTAATACGGGAATTCACGCAATCCGTGGTGTTTCCTGTTCTGATTGTCATATGCCTTACAAAAGTGAAGGCGGAGTTAAGTTCACTGATCATCATATTCAATCGCCGCTGAACAATGTTGCAAACACCTGCCAGGTTTGTCATCGTGAAGAAACAGAAAGATTAATGCTCGATGTTTATGACAGGCAGGACAAAGTCGAAGAGTTAAAGAGAATTGCAGAGAAAACAATTTCGGCTGCACATATCGAGGCAAAAATTGCGTGGGAAAATGGTGCGACTGAAACTCAAATGAAATCAATTCTTACTCTCATTCGTCATTCACAATGGAGATGGGATTGGGTTGCTGCTGCAAACGGACTCGGATTTCATTCGCCTGTTGAAGCACTAAGAGTTCTCGGAACTTCAATACAAAGAGGTGAACAGGCAAGAAGAGAGCTTGCAGAATTATTTGTCAGGCAAGGATGGAAATATCCTGTTGAGCTTCCAGATATTTCAACTAAAGAAAAAGCACAACTATTTATAGGATTGAACTTAGAAAAATTGAATGCTGATAAAGAAGAATTTCTGAAAACCACAGTTGTTAAATGGGATAAAGAAGCGAAAGAAAGACAGGGATATTTGTTTGATTATAAAAGAAATCAATGATATCGTAGTAAATTCCCCGGCATTATCATTGACTGATAATATCATATTATATATGTTTGTTTTAAGATGATGAAGAAAAATATTTCAATATGGACATTACTGGTTCTTTTTCTGGTTTCTACAACCGGACTTCCGGTTTTCTCTCATTATTGCGGAATGATGAATGAAAGATCAATTACCGAATGTGGAGATTGTGGTTCAGAGAAAAAAGAAATGGTTTCGTGCTGTTCAGAAGAACAATCGCAGAATAAATTAATTTTATCTAGTGAAAAACCGATTTGCTGTGTTGAAGAATTCGACTATAAAAAAATTGAAGATGATTTTTCGCTATCGATAAATTCAAATATCATTTCCGGCAATTTGATTATAGTTTCTATCGTAAAATTAACTCCTGATTCTGCAGAAGAACTTTCAACCCAAAAACAAAATAATAATTTACCTCCGCCGAAATCCGGCAAACTTCTTTTACAAACAATCCACCAGTTAAAATTAGATCCACCTGCCTGTTAATCTTTCTCACAATTGTCAGTTAAAGTAACTGTGAGAAATTTCCCGATCTGTGTCTAACAAAAATTATTATAGTTAGCATCCGATCAATAAATATTTTATTAACAGGTATTACATGAAATTAAAATTATATCTAAATCTGTTTCTTTTGTTTTCGATAAGCTCATTTGCACAGGATCTCACTGGTTATGTGTACGAGCTTGATGATGAAAACCAGAAAGTTCCGCTTACTGGCACAAATGTTTATTGGGAAGGAACTCAGATTGGTTCAATTACAGATGCAAATGGTTTTTTCACTATTAAAAAAACAGATGCTGAACATCATCACCTTATAGTAAGTTATATTGGCTTTCAACCAGATACTGTAGATATTCCTGCCGATCAGGACAGCATAGAAATTATTTTATCAGTGAACAGAGAATTAAAAGAAGTTGTTGTAACAGGAACTTCAATTTCAAAATTTATTGATGAACTAAGTGTTATGCCGACCGAAATAATTACGAATAAAGAATTGCTCAAAGCAGCTTGCTGTAATCTTTCCGAAAGTTTTACTACTAATGCAAGTGTTGATGTACAATTCCAGGATGCAGTTACAGGTGCAAAGCAAATTCAGCTTCTCGGTTTAGCAGGAACCTACACTCAATTGATGTTTGAAAATATTCCGACTTTAAAAGGAGTTGCAAACACTTATGGACTTGGTTATGTTCCCGGTCCATGGATGACAGGAATAAGTGTTTCAAAAGGTGCTGCATCGGTAGTGAATGGATATGAATCGATCACAGGTCAGATAAACCTCGAGTATAAAAAGCCTGATGACATTGAGAGATACTATTTCAATGCATTCCAGAGTTCTCATTATAAAACCGATCTTAATGGAAATGCCGCAGTTCAATTATCTGAAAACCTCAGCACGCTTCTTTTAGCTCATACTGATTTTACAACAAAATCTTTCGACCATAATCATGATTCGTTTTCAGATCAGCCGGAAGTTGAACAATTTAATTTTCTCAATCGATGGAATTATCAGTCATTTTCAGGATATGAATCGCAGTTCGGAGTACAGGTTTTGGTTGAAGACAGAAAAGGCGGACAAATCACCGAATCGCATTCAGGTTCTCATTCAGGTCATAATTATGAAATTAATATTGATACTGAACACATGGAATTGTATGCAAAAAATGGATTTGTTTTTGACGATGCCCCATACACAAGTGTTGGTTTAATCTTGAACGGACAATTCCATAATCAAAATTCATTATTTGGTTTAAGAATGTACGATGCAGAGCAACGATCATTTTTTTCTAATCTGCTTTTCGAATCTGAAACTAAAGATCAGGTTCATTCAATAACAATCGGCGGAAGTTATTTGTTCGATCAGTACAAAGAGGAATTCGATAGTGTTGATTATTTCAGGAAAGAATCCAGACCAGGTGTTTTTGCTGAATACAATTATTCACCATCACCGGTAATATCGATAGTTCCGGGTGCAAGAATGGATTTTCATAATTTGTATGGAAATTTTTTTACTCCGAGATTGCATGTAAAATACAGCTACGATGAAAATACTACTTTAAGATTATCAGCTGGCAAAGGTTTTCGTTCAGTAAACCTTTTCTCAGAAAATATTAATTATCTTGCGAGTTCAAGAGAATTTGTAGTGATTGATAACCCTACTTACGAAGAAGCATGGAATTACGGTTTTAATTTGACAAAATATTTCTCAATAGATGATCGTGATTTAAGAATAACAACAGATTTTTACAGAACAGATTTTTTAAAGCAAACAGTCGTTGATATTGATGCTGATGCAAGGCAGATAAGGTTTTATGATCTAAATGGAAAATCTTATTCAAATAATTATCAAATAGAGTTGGCTTATGAATTATTTACCAGGCTGGATTTAACGGCAGCATTCAGATACTCGGATGTAAAGACACAGTATCAAAATGAATTGATGACCAAACCTCTTGTAAGCAGGTATAAAGGATTGTTAACTGTTTCTTATGCAACTGAAGATCGTGATTGGCTTTTTGACACATCATTTTTACTTAATGGTGATGGAAGAGTTCCAAACACAGAACAAAATCCTGTTGAGTATCAGCGTGAAGAATCATTTCCTTCTTTCGTAAATATTAATGGACAGATTACAAAGAGAATTGATATTGTGGATTTATATCTCGGTGCAGAAAATTTATTAGATTTCAAGCAGGATAATCCTATCATTGCATCAGATGATCCGTTCGGAGAATATTTTGATGCATCACTAGTTTGGGGACCAATTGACGGGAGAAAATTTTATATTGGTGTTAGATTAAGTGTATTATAATTAATAATTGTCTTTGCGAGTCCCGCTTAAGCGGGACGAAGCAATCTCCAACTAAATATTTTTCAGATTGCCTC
>JANWIS010000014.1 GCA_025449775.1 Ignavibacteriaceae bacterium | reverse complement strand
TAAATTAAGTGTGTAGAAACTGTTTGATGAAAGAGCATGATTGATTGCAAAAATATTTGTGTATGCTTTATTATATCTAAGAAGATTATTGTCGGGAGTTTGTTTGTTAACATGATCATATTCCTGGTAATCTTTTTTATCCAGCAAATAGTTGTAGCTTAACTTCAATCCCTGGAGCAATCTGTATGTTATTTTACCCTGACCATAAATTCGTTCCTCTTCATTCATGGATACATACGCTTTATCACCATTTTGTTGAACATTAATTTCTTGTGTAATTGGATCTTCAAATGCTCTGTCGCTGATAAGATAATATCTTTGTCCATAATGCGAACCGGAGTTTAAATAATATCTGGCGTTTAAATAGAAATATAAATTATCCTCTAGTATCGGTCCGCTCAAACTTCCTTCTATATTTCTTACAGCTATCGGGCTTACATCATCAATATTTGTAAATACTGAAGTTTTATCTGATAAATAATCACCTGAATAAATCTGGATATTCCCAGCAAACTCATTGCTTCCATCTTTTGTAACAAGATTTACAACGCCCGATTGAGCTTGTCCATATTCGGCATTGAAAGCACCACTTATAACCTGCATTTCCTGAACAGCATTCTGATTAACATTAATAGTTGAACTTCCGTCATAAACATCAGTTACAGGAACACCATCAATTTGATAAGCGACCTGATTAGATCTTCCACCCCTGATATGAATGTTTCCACCGGCAGAAACGACAACTCCAGCCTGAAGTCTAAGTACATCCTGTATTTCAGCAACAGGTAATTGTGAAATAACATCTTCGCCAACTATCGAAGTGCTTGCAGTTAAATCCATTTGTACAAGCGGCTTTGTGGCAACAACCACAACTTCCTCAGTTAATTCGACAGTGGATGAAGTTAATTGAACATCGAGAGTTGTTGTTAAATCGATTGAAACTTTTATTGCCTGGAATGTAACACTGTTATAACCTATTGCAGATACTTTGATTGTGTAATTACCTGGAGGAATATTAATTATAGAATAATAACCATCAATATCAGAAGCTGCACCGAGCGTGGTTTCCATAATTATCACATTTACAAAAGGCAGCGGTTCACCTGTTGTTGCATCTGTAATTCTTCCTGCCAGTCTGCCGGTTGTTCCGGCAAAAATTATTTGGTAAGCTGTTAATAGTAATGAAAGGAAAATTTTAAAAGACATTTTCATAATTGACTCCTGATTATCAATATGAACAAACTTTAGGGATCCTGCTGTAAATATTTTTTAAACACAGGATTCCGATTCATTATTTCATTAGAAAATTTCCTGATTCAAAAATTGATAAGTGAAAATAGGATAGGATGGATAATCCAATACTTTAAATTAATACTGATATCATTGCACGAGCAGAACTTTAACCGGTTCAATATTTTTTTTTGAATTGTACCGGATAATAATTTGTCCGTGGATTTCATCTTCGGGCCGGTGTATAAATTTTCTGTATGATTTTCCTGATTTTAACTTATAAATTTTTCCAGAAATCGCTTCCACCACAATAATTTCATCAAATAGCTATGCTGATTCCAATACACAAAACTACTATCATTTTGCAGTAGGAACAAATTGATTTATTTTGAAAAATAAATAGTCAGAATGGAATATCCTACTGCATGCAAGTAAAAAAAATAATGGCAATTAAAAAAAATTTCAATTTTATTGCAGAAGATTAGATTTAATTAATAAGGTGGAGATTTGAAGGCTAATCCAGTCCGAGTATTTTCATTAATCGACCATGAACTTCTCCAGGCATTTGAACGTTATATTTTCTGTAACAGTCAATTGTAATTTCAACCGACCTGAAATATTGTTTGCAATTGGCGCATGATTCGAGGTGATTTTTTATTTCCACACATCTTTCATCGTTAAGATCTTCACACAAACTTTCGCAGATGTGTTTCATTACGTTTTTGCAGCTTACTTTTTTCTTTTTCATCGGATAAATGCCTCGTTGATTTCTTTCCTCAAATAAGCCCGTGCCCTGTGAAGCCTTGATTTAACAGCAGGAATTGATAGTTCAGTAATCTGTGATGTTTCTTCGGTCGAAAGACCTTCAACATCTCTTAAAAGAAAAACGATCCTGTATTCCGGAGAAAGCTTTTGTATTGCGTTATCAAGAATTGTTTTTAGTTCCTCATTCTCTGCATCTTTGTAAGGAATTGAATTCCAATCAGCTGTGTATTTTTCTTCGAATAAATTTTCATCATCATCGATTGAAACGAAAGAACGACTCTTTAGCTTACGAGCAAGCATAATACAATGATTGCTTACAATCCTGTAAAGCCAGGTTGATAATTTTGAATTGTGATCAAACTGATGAAGCGATTTAATCATGCTGTAAAAAGTTTCCTGCATTATCTGTTCAGCAAAATTTTTATCCCGGCAGATTTTAAAGGCAAAATTATAAATAGTCTGCTCATATTTTTTCACCAACTCGTTTAGAGCTTTTTTATCACCAGCCTGTGCTTTTTCAATTAATTGCCTTTCTTCCATTGGTAAGATGATTTTCAGTATTTTAGGATTCAAAATAATGAAATTATTAATCTCGTTCTGACTTGATATGATATCATACTAAATTTAATTTGTTTTGCACTTTTATCAACCGATAACTAATTTTAAACAAATCGATAATAGTTATTAAAGAAATGCCAGTTTATAAGACAATACAGGATATTAAGAACAACAAACTTTTTTCCGGGATAAAGGAAGCCGTACTAATTCCTATCTTCGATCAAAAAGAAATAAGGGAGGCAAGAGAAGGCGAAGTTATCTATAAAACCGGTGATCAAAGCAATTCTCTCTTCTTGATTATCAAAGGAGACCTCAGGGTAAAGTTCCCATCGAACAATTATGTAAGTAACAAAATTTTTAATGACTTCTTCGGCGAAAAAGAATTGATGGATGAAACGAGAAGGATCTCCTCCGCAGTTGCTTTCAGCAGATTGATTTATTATAAACTTGATAAAGCTACATTTAAAAGTTTGATGAGCAAACACCCGGCAATCGGCAACAACCTGCAGAAATACGGTGAGTTGAAACTGCCGGATGTTAGTATTGATCTCGACAGGAAGTTTGGAATTGTTGACAGAAAAAAACCAATTA
Source organism: Ignavibacteriaceae bacterium (assembly GCA_025449775.1). Taxonomy (GTDB): domain Bacteria; phylum Bacteroidota; class Ignavibacteria; order Ignavibacteriales; family Ignavibacteriaceae; genus IGN2. Next base: position 8,527 of record JANWIS010000014.1, on the reverse strand, counting down.
GCTTCAGAGCCTTTTCTAATAAGCAAAATGCAATTGAAGAAGTACCTGATGAAACTGAAATGCCAGCAGTGGTTACACAACAATTTATTCCCGATCTCGATTCAATAGAAGCTGAACTGCCTGTTGAAGATACAATGGAAATAAAAAGCGATTTGGTTAGTGAAAATGAGGAAGAACTAAAAAAAGAATTAATAGAAGATCCCGAAGATTTTAAAAACTGGCAGTTCGAAGAATCAAAACAAAATCAAAATGCAACTGAACTTGTAAAAGATACAAAGCCAGTCGAGCAAACCGAAAGAGAAACACACACAGAAAAACACAAAGCTGCAGTACCAGCTGAAACCGGTATTAACAGAGAAGTAGTAAGAAAAATATTAGCCGGCACTGACAGAATTTACAGCAGCATTAGTTTGGATGATTTGGTTAAGAATACTAATCGTGCTGTTAAAGATTTGACAAATTCAGAAGGCGTTGATCTGATTTTGATAGATGAAAAATTATCTTCGATGCAAAGAATAATTTTCGAGGGCGACAAAGTTAAAAAAGAATTTTACCCATTGACTGATGGATTAACAGTAAGCGCTGCTTTACAGAAGAAAGTATTAAACTTTGAAAGACCTACTGAAGACACGCGTTTTAATGTTAAAGTTGATCAGCCGGGTCCTGCAAGGTTGAAACGAATTGTTTACTTCCCGGTTGTAAACGATAATGGAGAAACAATTGCCGTTCTCAGGTTGCAAGAGAAAATAAAAAGTTTACTGATGAAGAAATTATTAACCTTGTAATGTTAAGCAAGCAGATCGAGACAGCTATTGAAAGAACTATATCTCTGGAAATGCTTATCAAAGATGAGAAACATGATTCAGGTAAAAGACTTCGTGAATTAATAACCAATGAAATAAAAGTTCCTCTTACAATAATTAATAACTATATCGAAATTCTAAATGAAAAAAAACTACCGGCAGAAGCAGACGATATAATAAGAATGCTTCAAAAACAGGCTCATTCAGTTGAGGATATATCTGAAACAATTTTTGTTTCTATGATGGATGATTTAAAACCTTCCGGGAATAATCTTCAATTCAACGAACTTATTGACGATATACTCGAACTTCTTTCTGAATACTGCGAAGCAAGGGATGTAAAACTTTTTAAGAAGATCGGTGAAGGAGCAGTAGTTAATATTGATCGTGCAAAATTTTATACTGCAATGTTCCAGCTTATAAAAGCAAGCTGCGATGATTGCCGTAAAGGCGGAAAGATTTATTTTGGTACTGAATTCAATGAAGGGATGATCTCTATTACGATTCAGAATGAAGGGAAAGGATCTCTGGCAGAACCTGAAGGAGATATACATGAATATTTTTATTTAAAGAAAAATTTTAAAGATGATGATATGAAATTGCTGCTTGCAAAAAAAATAATTCATCTGCATTCAGGACAATTTAATCTTGAGAGTGTTAAAGGAAACGGAACTACTTTTCGTATCACCCTGCCTATTGTTCAAACTTTATAATATTAACAGATATTCCTTCTATAAATAATTTATTTTATTATGTCTTATGACCTGATTACCGTCGTCGGTGTTACAGCAACGGGCAAAACTAAATTAGCCGTTCGACTTGCCAGTGATTTCAATGGTGAAATTATTTCTGCGGATTCAAGACAGGTTTACAAGGGAATGGATATTGGAACTGGGAAAGACCTCTTTGAGTTCAAAAAGTATAATGTTAATTACCACTTAATCGATATCTGTGAACCAAGTGAAGAATATAATCTATTCAGGTTTACAGATGATTTTTATATTTCTTTTAATGAAATTAAGAGAAGAAATAAATTAGCATTTTTAGCAGGTGGAACCGGATTATATATCAGTTCAATTTTACAATCCTATAATCTTCCGAAAATTATTGAACAAGAAAATGAATTGAATAAATTGTCTTCTATTTCAACTGCAAACCTGAAAGAAATATTAATTGGCCTGAAACAAAACCTTCATAATACAACAGATTTAAATGATAGGGATAGAATTATCAAAGCAATTTTAGTTGAAAGTTCCGTGAGAAAAAATATATCCGGATCAATGAAATTAAAATCTTTAACAATCGGAATTAATCTTGATCGTGAAGAAATAAAACAAAGAATCACTTCCAGGCTAAAGAAACGTTTTACTGAAGGTATGATTGAGGAAGTTCAGTCACTAAAAAAAAATGGGATATCTTCCAGCAAACTTGAATCTTTTGGTTTAGAATATAAAATTATATGTCAGCACATTGATGGAAAGCTCAATTATAATGATATGTTCCAAAAGCTTAACAGTTCAATTCATGCATTCGCTAAAAGACAAATGACATGGTTCAGAAAATTGGAACGCGAAGGAGTTGAGATAAGCTGGTTTTCACCGGATGATTATTCTTCCATCAGGAATTTTGTGAGTGAAAAATTAAATGAACAATAACTCCTTCCCGAAAAATGTACAAACTTATTTAATGAATAAAACATCCAGGCAATGGGATCTGGATTGGTCTCCTGTTCACGGAATAGAGATGGTAATTGTTATTCCGGCAATTGGTGAATACGAAAATATTAAAAGACTTTTATTATCATTAGCTGAGTGCGATCAGGATTATCTTAAAAAAAGTCTGATTGTTTTTGTAATTAATCACAACTCCGAATCCGGACAGCAAATAAAGGATGACAACTTTAAAAGTATTGAACTGCTCCAAAAAATTATTAGTCAAGCTAATCAGGATGAATTCACGAATAAAATATTAAGTGCCGGAATCAGAATCGGAATGATCGATGCTGCATCAGATGGGAAAGAATTCAAAAGTGAAAAGAATGGAGTTGGGCTTGCACGGAAAATCGGGATGGACAGTTCGTTACAGGTATTCGACTACTCTTTACCAAGTAAAAAAATAATTGTATCTCTTGATGCTGACTGCATTGTTGATAAAAATTATCTTTCAGCAATACATTCTTCATTTAATGAACTAAACCTTTCTGCTGCGACTTTGGAATTTGAACACAACCTTTCTGAAGAAGGAATAAATAAATCTGCAATTCTCTCATACGAAATTTATTTGAGGCATTATGTTTGCGGATTGCTGTTCGCCGGATCATCTTATTCTTTCCACAGCATTGGTTCAATAATGGCATTTGATCATGAAGCTTATATAAAGTTAGGTGGAATGAATAAGAGACAAGCTGCTGAAGATTTTTATTTTCTCCAGAAGCTTGCAAAAGTTTTTAAAATACACCGGATATCTTCTACAACAGTCCATCCGTCAGCAAGAGAATCATGGCGTGTACCTTTCGGTACAGGCAGAAGCATTGCAGATTTTAACACGAACGGCAAGCAGATAATGCTTTATGACTCTGATGTATATATTATTTTAAAAGACTGGTTGACTCTTATTAATTCCGATATGGCACTTCACCCAGATATTCTTTTAAAAGAAGTGAAGAAAATTCACAAAGAGTTATTTAATTTTCTTGAAGAAAAAGATTTTGCAAAAGACTGGAACCGTATTCTTGATAACTGTAAAACGGAAAAACAATTAATTTACCAGAGACAGAATTGGTTCGATGGATTTAAAACACTGAAATTGATTCATCATTTGAGAGATACAACATTCCCTATGTTGAATATACATGATGGTGTTGAAAAATTCTTCAACCTTGTTGATCATTCTTATAAACCAAATTTGATTGCAGAACATAAAATCGAGATGCTTGAAAATTATCTTTCTGGCTTGCAAACTCTGGAAAACTCGCTTGCATACAATTCAGCAATTCATTGTTCTGAGAGTTTAGCTGTATGATAGTAAAAACAGATCAAGCTGAAATCCAGAATTATTTAAAGGATGCATCCAACACAAAAGGTTTTTGTGATGCAGTTTACTTTCCTGAAAATGCAAATGACATAATAAACATTCTGAAACAAGCGAATGAAAATAAAATTGCAGTAACTGTTTGCGGAAACAGAACTGGTCTAACAGGTGCAAGCGTTCCAAAAGGCGGAATTGTTCTTTCAACTGAAAAGTTGAATAAGATTATTGAGATAAATGAAAAAGAGAAATATGCAATAGTTGAACCCGGAGTTTTACTCGCTGATTTTCTGAAAGAGCTAAAAAGTTATTCATTGTATTATCCTCCTGACCCAACTGAACTGAACTGCTTTATTGGCGGAACTGTTGCAACTAATGCATCAGGCGCTAAAACTTTTAAATATGGCTCTACACGGGATTTTATTTTAGGACTTGAGATTATTCTTCCAACAGGTGAATTGATTAATATTATTCGAGGAAAAAACCTTGCTGATGGTAATATTTTACACGTTAGCACAGAATCAAACAAATCTTATAAATTAAAAATTCCGGATATAAATATTGCTCTTTCAAAAAATGCGGCCGGATATTTTTGTAAAGAAAATATGGATGTAATTGATTTATTTATTGGATCAGAAGGAACTCTCGGAATATTCAAGAGAATAAAGCTCAAACTTCTCCAGGCACCTGTAAAAGTGTTATCTTCAGTAATCTTTTTCAATTCAGAAGAAAACGGATTGAACTTTATTATTGACGCAAGAGAAAAATCTTACAGTACAAGACAAAGTAAAAAGATAATTGCAATTGATGTACTCGCATTGGAATATTTTGATAAAAATTCTCTTGAATTATTAAGAGAAGATTACCCGAATATTCCTGTGAATACTGAATCAGCAGTGTGGTTTGAGCAGGAATTAAATGATGAATCTGGAGATCAGCTTACTGAGTTGTGGCTTGAGCTGATCGGTAAACACGATGGAAATATAAATGATTCCTGGATAGCAATGAATGATAAAGACAAATCGGAGTTTGAAAAATTCAGGCATGCAATTTCCGCAAAGGTGAATGAATTTATTTCCTCACACAATTACAGAAAACTGGGGACTGATTTTGCAGTTCCTGATAACCAGCTTAAGGATTTTTATTCACAGATAAAAAATGCTGTCAGCAAAACCGGATTAAGTTTTGTGATCTATGGGCATTTTGGGAATTCTCATATTCATCTGAATATGCTTCCTAAAAATGATAATGAGCTTGAAGTGGCAAAAAAACTTTATAACGATATCTGCTATTTTGCAATAAAGATAGGAGGAACTTTTTCTGCTGAACATGGAGTTGGTAAGAATAAGACTGAGTTACTTTATCGGATGTACGGGGAACAGGTTGTCAAAGAAATGTTCGAGATCAAAAAAACATTTGATCCTAACCTGGTTCTCTGTTACGGTAATATTTTTAATCCATCACTTGGATAGTGCATTATTAATTGTATCGAGCAGTAATTTTCTGCTGAATGGTTTGGAAATGTAATGCGAACATCCTCCTTTTAAAATTCTTTTTTCATCTTCCCTGAATGCAAGAGCAGTTACAGCAATGATAGGAACTTTTTTATAATTTTTTAGTTTTCTGATTTCTCTCGCAAGCTCTAATCCATCAAGTCCTTTATAAAGGCTGATATCAAGCAATATAACAGAATAGTTATTTGCTTTAAGTTTCTCCATTGCTTCAGAAGAATCTACAGCAGTTTCGAGTGAAAAATTGTTCCGTAAGAACATGGCTACAACTTCTCGGCTTATGCTATCATCCTCTACATAAAGTATTGAAGACACATCCTCTGTCTTTTTCTGCATCACTTCTTCCTTATTGGGACAACAAATTATTGATCCTAATTTCTCTTTAAATAATCTGTTCCATCTTTTGTATCCTTTAGTATAACACCGTATTCTTCTAATTTCTTTCTAATTTCATCAGCTAACTGAAAGTTTTTTTCTTTTTTTGCCTTTTGTCTGATTTCAATTAAAAGCCCGATCAAATTATTTTCAAGCAAAGAATCTGATTTCACATCTTCCGCATCAAAATTAATAATACCGAGTACATTTCCTGCAGTTCTTATTAGAAATTCCTTAATCTTTATGTAAAAGTCAATGTTTAAATTTTCAAATTCAGAAATTTTTCTATTCACCTCTTTTACAAAATCAAAAATTACTGCTACTGCCTGGGAAGTGTTGATATCATCGTCAAGTGCTTCATTGAAACGTTTTTCAAAACTTTGAAGATTAAAATCCGGATCAACTTCGCCGGGTTTATTTTTACTCAAAGCAGATTCAATTGCATCCCGAAGATTTGTTAATTTCTCCAAACCTTTTTCTGAAGCAGCCAGCAGTTCATCAGTAAAATCAATCGGACCTCGATAATGTGCCTGAGCAAAAAGTAATCTTATAGCTTCAGCAGAATATTTTGCAAGAACATCTCTCGCCGTAAAAAAATTACCGAGTGATTTTGACATTTTCTCTTTATTAATATTCAGAAATCCAAAATGGATCCAGTATTTAACAAACGTTTTCTGATTTGATACTTCGCTCTGTGCAATCTCGTTTTCATGATGAGGAAAGATCAGGTCATTTCCACCTGCATGAATATCGAATGTTTCACCTAAATGTTTACAGCTCATTGCCGAACATTCAATATGCCAGCCAGGTCGTCCGTTTCCCCATTTGCTTTTCCAGGATGGTTCACCTTCTTTTGATTTTTTCCATAATGCAAAATCAAGCGGATTCTTTTTTTCTTCCATAACTTCAACTCTTGCACCGGCTTCAATTTCATCTGTTTTTTTACCACTTAGCTTCCCGTACGATTTAAAAGCAGAAACATCATAAAAAACATTTCCATTTACATTGTATGCTGCTGTAGAATCAATAAGTATTTCAATCATTTTCAGAATATCGTCCATATGTTCTGTTGCTTTTGGATAAACTGTTGCCGGTTTAATTTTTAAACGATTTAAATCCTCTAAAAACGCTTCAGTATATTTCCGTGCAATTTCACTTGCAGAAATTTTTTCTTCAACAGATTTTTTTATGATCTTGTCATCTATATCTGTAATGTTCATCACGAATTTAACTTTGAAGCCTTTATATTCGAGATATCTTCGTATCATATCTGCCATAATAAAAGTTCTTGCATTACCTATATGAAAGTAATCATAAACTGTAGGTCCGCAGATATATAGACCAACGTTTGGAGGACTGATCGGTGCAAACTCTTCGACCTTTCTGCTGAGTGTATTATATATTTTTAACATTGATGCAAATCAGAGGTAATGAAGAAATAATTTGGGTTTAAATATAACCAAATGAGAAATGAATTTTATTATTGGTGAACTCTCAACTTTTCGATTAACAGCTTCATATCTTCCGGAAGCTCAGAATTGAAAAGCATCTTTTCTTTTTTTTGAGGATGAAAAAATCCGATTGTCTTTGCATGTAAAGCCTGTCTCTGCATTAAGCCAAGAAGGTTTTGAATTCTGTTTTTAATCTTTGGCTGATCGGATCCATAAATTATCTGTCGTCCGCCATAAGTCGGGTCTCCAAAAACAGGTTTACCAATTCCAGATAAATGAACTCTTATCTGATGTGTTCGTCCGGTCTTCAAATTTATTTTTAAATATGATGTGAATTCGAATTCTTCAAGAACTTTATAAAGAGTAAGTGCATGCCTGCCTTCAGTTTCGCTGGTAGAAAATTTTTTTCTATCTCTTTTACTTCGGACAATATTAGCTGCTATTTCACCACTCTGATCTTTAAACTTTCCCCAGCAAACAGCATGATATTCACGTTCAACAGTCCGGTTGTTAAATTGTTCGGCAATTTTAGCGTGAGTAAAATCATTTTTAGCTACAACAAGTAATCCGCTTGTGTCTTTATCAAGTCTGTGGATTATTCCCGGTCTGCCGGGTTCATTCAATCCGCTGAGGTTTTTTGTATGATGAAGCAGTGCATTTACAAGTGTACCTGTATAGTTAGCATAAGCAGGATGAGCAACCATCCCGGCCGGCTTATTAACTACAATAAGGTAATCGTCTTCATAAATTATTTCAAGAGGAATATCTTCAGGTTCAACATCTTCAGGTCGTGGTGTAATTGGAAGGGTTGCTTCGATTATATCATTTGGTTTTATAAGATAGTTGGCTTTGACGGGAAGTTTGTTTACAGTAACAAGATCAGCATCAATTAATTTTTGTACTTTGGAACGGGTTGCATTTTCAATTGCATGGGTAAGATAAAGATCAAGTCTTTCCTTCTTTTTCCCTTCAGGAACTTCAAACCGAAATTTCTTTTCCTTTATCAGTTTCGCCATCGCTCAAATCATTCTTTAAATCATCTTCAATTATTTTTTTTTCTTCTGATGTATCACTTAAATCCGGGTTTCCAGCTTGTACTGGCTGAATGGATTCTTCCAGCTTCTTTTCATCTGCCTGATGCTGTTTGTAAAAAAACAGAAGGATCAACACTCCTATCGAAACAGATGCATCAGCAATATTAAAGATTGGCCAGCGTTCATAACTCCTGCCAAACAATGTGAAGTTAAAAAAATCAAAATCAAAAAAGTCAACAACCTTTCCATAGAACAAATGTGCATAGTCAAAAATTAAACCGTAAAACATCCTGTCAATAACATTACCAACTGCACCACCTAAAATT
>JANWIS010000013.1 GCA_025449775.1 Ignavibacteriaceae bacterium | reverse complement strand
TGACTTTTGAACTTTATCAAGCCATTCTTCTGAAGGTCTAAAATCATACAGATCTTCAAAATAATCGAGAGGAGGATTTTCGAAAGTCCACATTTTCCCCATATCATATTTTTGAGCTTTGACCGTATCTAAATCAACTCCGTAATAAACAGATTGTGCAATCACAGGAAATTGAAGTAAACTCATCAAACAACAAATCAAAAAATATTTCAGTTTCATATAATACTTTCGTATTGAAAGAAGAAGTCTCAAAGTAATTTTATATTGCCAGTTCAAAATAATTAAAAACTTTTTCTGAAAACATCATGAAAAGAAAATCTTATAGAATAAGTAAAGCCGGGTCAATCAAAAATATTAAATTGATTGAAGAGGAACTTGCTCTTCCGGGTGATGAAGAAATCACAGTTGAAGTTAAAGCAATCGGGTTGAACTTTGCTGACTTGTTCGCAATCCACGGATTGTACAGTGCAACCCCAAAAGGAAGTTTTGTTCCGGGACTTGAATTTTCAGGAATAATATTGAACAAAGGAAAAAATGTAAATGATTTTCAGGCTGGTGAAAAGATAATGGGCGCAATCAGGTTTGGTGCTTATACAACTCATCTAAATATCGACCGGAAGTATGTAATTAAATTGCCAGAAGGATGGAGTTTTGAGGATGGATCTTCATTTACTGTTCAATCGATGACTGCTTATTATTCACTAGTTGAACTCGGGAATATTAAAAATAATTTTACAGTTCTTATTCACAGTGCTGCCGGAGGAGTTGGAATTTATGCGAACAGGATTGCAAAAAAATTTAATGCTTATACAATTGGCACAACAGGTTCAGAATCTAAAAAAGAATTTCTGATTAAAGAAGGATATGATAAAGTTATCATAAGGCAAAAAGATTTTTATAAACAGCTAAGTCAATCACTCGGTGAAAGAAAACTCGACCTTGTTCTTGAGTCTGTTGGCGGACAAATCTTTAAAGATAGTTTTAGCTTGCTTGCTCCAGCCGGACGGATAATTATTTATGGGGCTTCACAATTCATGTCACAAAAAAACAGACCGGATTACTTCAAAGTTTTTTATAAATATTTAACCAGATCCAAAGTTGATCCGCTTTCTTTATCAAATACCAACAGATCAGTAATGGGTTTCAATTTGATTTATTTATGGGACAGACCGGATGAATTAAGGAATATGATAGAGACAATTTTAAAAATGAATCTTCAACCGCCACATATCGGCAAAGTTTTTTCTTTTGATAAGTTAATAGAAGCACTGAAATATTTTCAATCAGGAAAAACTATTGGAAAGGTTGTTGTGAAATTATAGAGATAGAATAAAGTTTTCTATCAATTCAAATATTCTTTTAAATATTTACCAGTCCACGAATTTTCAACTTTAACAATTTCTTCAGGCGTACCGGTTGCAACAACTTCACCGCCTTTTTCACCTGCATCCGGACCAAGATCAATAACATAATCAGCACATTTGATCACATCGAGATTATGCTCAATTATAATAACAGAATTATTCCTCTGAACCAGCATATTAAAACAATTAAGAAGTTTTGCAATATCATCGAAATGAAGTCCGGTTGTTGGCTCATCAAAAATAAAAAGTGTGTGCCTGTTCTCTTTGCTTGCAGCAAGATGTGATGCAAGCTTAACTCTTTGTGCTTCCCCACCAGAAAGTGTATTGGAAGGCTGTCCAAGCTTTATATAACCCAATCCAACATCGGAAAGTACCTGGAGTATACTCTCAATTTTTCTGTGATCCTTAAAGAACTCAAGCGCTTCATCAACAGTCATTTCAAGAACATTGATAAGATTTTTTCCGTGATACGTTATTTCTCTTGTTTCTTTTTTAAATCTCGTCCCCTCACAATCATCACAGGTCAGATAAAGATCAGCAAGGAACTGCATTTCGACTTTAATAAAACCATCTCCCTGGCAGGTTTCACATCTTCCACCCGGAACATTGAAAGAAAAATATCCCGGTTTATAGCCTCTTGCTCTTGCCTGGTGTGTTGATGCAAAAAGTTCCCTGATATGTTCAAAAGCTTTTACATAGCTTATCGGGTTTGACCTTGGTGATTTGCCGATAGGAGACTGATCAACAATCTCGACTTCATCAATATATTTTATTCCAAGTATTTCATCAAACTTTCCGATATGTGAAGGAGCAATTCCAAAATATTTTGCAACGCCTGCATACAATACATCGTTAATAAGTGTACTTTTACCTGAGCCACTAACCCCGGTAATAACCACAAACCTGTTCAATGGAATTTCTATGTTAATATTTTTCAAGTTGTTCTCTTTAGCACCGATGATCTCGATGTTTTTGGTTTTTGAGGTTATTCTTTTTTTTGGAAGAGGGATTTTCATAGCTCCGGAAAGATATTTTCCAGTCAGAGAATTTTTCTGTTTGATAATATCGTCAACTGATCCTGAAGCAATAATTTCTCCGCCGTTTGTTCCTGCTCTTGGACCCATATCATAAATCAGATCAGCATTTTGCATCATCTCAGGATCGTGTTCAACGATAAGAACTGTGTTTCCAATATCGCGCAGGTTTTTTAATAACTGAATTAACTTGTTATTATCTCTCGGATGAAGTCCGATTGTAGGTTCATCAAGAACGTAAAGAGTTCCGACAAGGGAAGAGCCAAGCGAAGTTGCAAGATTTATTCTTTGTGTTTCTCCGCCTGAAAGTGTGCTGCTTAAACGATCCATAGTTAAATAACCAATACCAATATCGTTTAAAAATTTTAATCTTTTAATTATCTCTTTTAATATTCTTTCAGCAACAAGCAGATCATATTCAGAAAGTTTTAGCTCTTCAAAAAATTTTAAAGAATGCTCGATAGGAATAGAAACAACATCATAAATTGATTTGTCCGCAATCTTCACCTGCAATGCTTCTCTTCTTAATCGTGAACCTTTGCAAGCACTGCAAATTGTATATCCTCTGAAACGGCTTAACATAACACGAACATGCATTTTATAAGTTTTCTGCTCAAGCTTTTCGAAGAAGCCATCAATTCCTAAATAATTTCCAAAACCTTTTTTAATTAAGTCATATTGGTTATCAGATAATTGTTTAAAAGGAATATTGAGAGGAATTTTAAAAGTTTTTGCATTCTGGACTAAATCTCTTAAGAAAGAACTGTACTTTGCACCACGAAATGGTGCAATTGCTCCATCCATAATACTGAGATTTGGATCCGGAATTACAAGGTTCATGTCTATCCCGATCGTTTTGCTGAATCCCTGGCAAACAGGACACGCACCGAACGGATTATTGAATGAGAAAAATCTCGGTTCAGGTTCTTCGTATCTTATTCCACAGCATTCATAGTACTTATTGAATTCTTTTTCTTCACCTGTATCTGCATTGATTAGTGAAAGCCTGTTTTCACCTTCTTTAAATGTAACTTCAATCGAATCGGAAAGTTTCTCACGGATTTTTCCTTTTTCAGTTTTAAATCTTTCTATTATAACCTTTACATCTTTAGCATTCTTTGAAGAAAATTTTGCTTCACTCAAATCAATTAATTTTTTATTGGAGTATATCCGGAAGAACCCTCGTTTTTTCAGAAGATCAATTTCTTCTTTTGCTGTATGTCCTTCGTGCTGATGAAGTGGAAAGCCAAGATAAAACTTAGTTCCATCTTCCTGGTTTTCCAGGTAGTCTGCAACAGTTGTTGTGGTTGCTCTTGTTACTTCTTTACCGCATTGAAAACAGATTGTTTTTCCTGCTCTTGCAAAGAGAAGCCGGAGATAATCGTAAACTTCTGTTGTTGTTCCAACTGTTGAACGTGAGTTTCGTGCAACTGTTTTTTGTTCAATCGCAACTGCAGGAGAAATTCCTTGAATGAAATCAACATCGGGTTTGTTCATTCTTTCCAAAAACTGGCGTGCATACGATGAAAGGCTTTCAACATATCTTCTCTGTCCTTCTGCATAAATTGTATCGAAAACAAGCGAAGACTTTCCGCTTCCACTTACACCAGTAAACACAACCAGCTTGTTTCTTGGAATCTCAAAGCTGAGATTTTTCAGGTTGTGCTCGCGTGCACCTTTAACAATTATGCGCTTATTGTTTATTGATGATTTATTGTTGTTCATTTCTGATTGTTATTAGAGAGAAAAAGAAGTCTTCGTAAATCCAGCCTATTAATTTAAGAATTTATTGGATACGTGAGAGGGGGAAATGTAAGTATTAAATTAGAATAGCCATAAAGAAATTCAGTTTAGCCACAAAAGATTGTAACTAAACTGAAACCAAATGTCAGGAGAGATGATCACCTATTTGTTTTACTAAATTCTTCCAATGCCAATTTCTCAAGCTCGCTTTTCATTTCCTTTGGAAGAATAACCGTTTCATAATACTTGCCGTCTTTTCCTTTTTGATCTGGTGAAGACATAAACATACCACTAGATCCATTTACAAGACGAAATCCTTTGATTGTTATTCCATCATTGGTTTGAATATCGAAAAAAGCTGCAGTTTTTCCACCACCATCGGATTTAAGCGGATTCATCCTGATAATTTTCATTCTGCCTCCTGAGAAAAAAATTTTGTTGGGATAGATTCAAAAACAATTTATAATTTTTGTTGTTTGATGTCAAATATTTTGAGGGAAAAATAATCAGGATTTTGAGAAAAAAACTATTTGTTACCAGATTCCAGTGATTTCAGATCTTCAATCTTCCTGTCTAGCAATTCAATTTTTTCGTTAAGCTCCTGCGTTTTCCTGTCAATTTCTTTTTCATATTCTGCTGCATCCCAATAACCTCTGTCTTCAAAATAACTCTTGAAAAGCCAATTATGCTTCAGCGCCTCCATATTTTCAGAAAGACTTACTGCAGCAGCTCTTGATTCTTCTGAAATTTCTCTAATATTTATAAATAATGTTTGAAAGCTTGAATCAGCAGCAGTTCCTTCAACAAGAAGCGAACCGAGAACTCCCTTTCCTTTTGAAACATTGACAAGCAGAGTATCAATCCCGCTTACAACACGATTAATATTCTCAACTGCCGAAGCAACAGAAACTGCAAGGGATTTGAACTGAACAGTTACTGAATTCAGTTCAGCAGTGATTGATGTGAGACTTTTGTCAGCGGATTTCGTCAGATCAGTTGCTGCATAGTACAAATCATCGTCAGTAAAAACTTTCCCGATTGTTCCTTCGCCTGCATTAATTCTATCAATAATTTCCGAAAGATCTTTTGTCATTTCTTTTGTATAACCCATTATACCCTGTGTTTCCTCGATAATATCTGAGAATCTAACGGGTTCTTTTGCCTGGATTGTCCCGCCGTCTTCAACCAGCTCAGATTTACTGTCACCAATTTTAAGTGAAACAAATTTATTTCCAACCAATCCTTCGGTTTGAATTTCTGCTTGTGTATCAACTCTGATAAAGTGTTCAATCTCTGTAAGCAGTCTCATTGAAACTTCAATCAAGCTGACTGTGTCACCAACAACTCTTATATCCTGAACAGCTCCTGCATCTATTCCACTCAAACGAACGGGAGCTCCGGTTCTTAATCCTTCAATGTTGTGGAAATAAGCTTTGACAACAAAAGTTGGTTTGAACAAAGCTTCCTTATTGCCAAGCATAAATATTCCTATGACCAGGAGCGTACCGCCGATAAAAATAAATATGCCAAGCTTTAAACCGGATAAACTTCCTTTCATTTGCCTCTCCCGCTAGTTTCAATTATTTCATCACTAAAGAAATTTTTTAACAACGGATCACTGGATGCAGTAAGTTCATTTATGCTTCCTTCTTTTACTATCTTACCGCTATCAAGAACAATGGCTCTGTCTGCAATTATTTTTGCACAAAGAAGATCGTGTGTCACAACTATCGATGTCATTTTAAGTGCATGCTGAAGTTCATTAATTAAAACACTTATTTCTTTTGCAGTGATAGGATCGAGACCAGTTGTTGGTTCATCGTAAAGCATAAGCTTGGGTTTTGTAATTATTGATCTTGCAAGCCCGATCCTTTTTCTCATCCCTCCTGATAGTTCCGAAGGCATTTTATTCATTGCATCGAGCAATGAAACTGCTTCGAGAACAAAATTAACTCTTGAATTAATTTCTTTTTCATCTAGATCAAAATTTCTGATCAACGGAAACTCGAGATTTTCCTTTACCGTCATTGAATCGTATAATGCTGAACCCTGAAAAAGAAAACCTATGTCTTTCCTAAGTTCATTCAGCTCTTTTATATTCAGTCCCAAAACATCTTTTCCCTGGATAGAAATATTTCCCGAATCGGGAAGCATCAGTCTGATCATACATTTTAAAAGAACGCTCTTTCCTGTCCCGCTTCTTCCAAATACAACCATGTTCTCAGCATCACTAACTTTGAAAGAAACTCCATCAAGTACAACATTACTGTTGAACGATTTATGTAATTCATTTACTTCAACCATCATTTAACCGTTGGCCATAACCATAGGGTTAATTTTACAAGCACCATATCAAAAATTAAAATCAGTAATGATGAAACAACCACAGAACTTGTTGAAGCTTTTCCAACACCTTCAGTTCCGTTAACAGCTGTATATCCTTTATAAGCACCAACTAATCCAACAATAAATCCAAAGAAGAACGTTTTAGTAACTCCCGGAAATGCATCCCCAAATTCCACAGCAAAGATTACACGATCCAAATAATATGCCCAGGTCATATTCTGAACAAGTACGACTGCGATATAAGCACCAATAAGTGAAATAAAAATTACATAGATTGTTAGTATCGGTAGAATAAAAGTTGTTGCAAATATTCTTGTAACTACCAGATACCGGAATGGATTTACACCAGATACTTCCATAGCATCGATCTGTTCAGTCACACGCATAGAACCAAGCTCGGCTCCGATACCAGAGCTGACTCTTCCGGCAAAAATTAATGCACAGATAACAGGACCGAGTTCCCGAACAATTGAAATACCAACCGAGCCGGGAAGAAATGCCTCAGCCCCAAATCTTTTAAGAACTGGACTGAGCTGCATTGCAATGACTAAACCAATGATAAATCCGGTTACGCCTACAATTGGCAGAGTTTTCATTCCAAGCTCAATCATGTGCTTACGAATCTGATCAACTTCGTACGGAGGGAAAAAAATTTCCTTAAAGAATTGCACGGCAAAACGGGATAGTCCGGTGATCATCTCAAAAAACTCGATGAATTTTCTTTCTGTCTCGCTGAAAATTCTATCCGTTGCTGATGTGTGATTCAATGTGACAAATGTGTGTTGTTAATAATTATTCGACTGCTTTTAACTAATGGTAAAAATATATAAAATGATGGTTAATAGAAATTACGTTGCTGTTGAATATTTTTAATTTCGACTAAAAAAAATCAAAAAGCATTTTCGTAATGATTGATTACAGGGTTATTTAAATCTTCAAACAGAATTGCGAATACATCAAACCGGCAATCAATCTCAGTTGTTCCTTTATCATAAAGATATAGTTCAGCCATTTTTCTGATCTGTTTCTGTTTATTTTTTGTTATCGAATATTCCGGTTCTCCGAATTCTAAATTCTGCCTTGCCTTAACCTCGACGAATACTGTGCATTTATTTTTAGGATCTATTGCAATTATATCAATCTCACCGTGACTAAATCTGTAATTGCGTTCAATAATTTCATATCCTTGCTCGATCAGGATTTTAGCTGCAAGCTCTTCCCCTCTTTTTGCTAATTCCTTTCTGTCCAGATTCACTTACTGTTCGACTTTCATTTCAGAATTTGATCGTTAAAATTTGTTCTTCAGTGATTATTTTTTTCATAAATGATTTCCTGTGAAGCGGACTTGGACCAATCTGTTTGATTATTTCTCTATGCTTCTTTGTTGGATAACCTTTGTTTTGCTCCCAAAAATATTCGGGATAATCTTTTGCTAAATTTTTCATCAGTCTATCACGGGTTACTTTTGCAAGTATAGAAGCAGCAGCTATAGAAAATGATTTTGCATCTCCCTTAACGATTGGAACAACAGCATCCTCCGATTGATATTTTCTGTTACCATCAATCAGAACGAGATTAGGTTTTATTGATAATTTATGAACAGCCTGTTTCATTGCGAGCAAAGAAGCGTTGAGAATATTTATTTTATCAATAACATCAACTTCTATTATTGATATTGAATAACTTAAGGCTTGTGTGATTATCTGGTTGTACAAATTTTCTCTTTGTGATTCTGCAACCTGCTTTGAATCATTGACACCTTCTAAATAAAAATTTTTATCAAAGATAACTGCCGCAGCTACAACCGGACCAGCAAGCGGTCCTCTTCCCGCTTCATCAACACCGGCGATAAGCTCAATTCCATTCTTAAAATATTTTTTGTCGAATGCTTTCAATCTTAAACTCATCGTTTATACCCCCATATAAATTGCAATGAGTCCAATGATCATATTTAGCTTTAAAAGGTTGCTCACCCTGTTCAGATTTTTTAGTGAATCATCTTCAAATAAAATTTTCAAACAATAAACAAAGATGGGATTTACAAGAACCATTACAATGAGAAAAAATTCAATTTTATAATAACTTGCTACAAATGGAAAGAAAGAAAATATTATAGTGATTAAAGTAACGATAAAAATTAATGTTTTAGAATTCTTAGATCCGAATCTGACAGGAAATGTATTCAGTCCGGCTATGGAATCACCTTCAACATCTTCCATATCTTTTACAAACTCTCTTATCAGGTTAATCAAAAATGCAAACAAAGCAGGAATGATTGAAGCGGCTGGATTTTCAACAACAACTCCGCCGAAAATAAAAACAAGCCCTGTTAAAAAAGCAACAGCCAGATTTCCAACAAGCGGAATTCCTTTTAAATATTTTGAATAAAGAAATAAAATCAGGTGAGATAGAAGAACTATCAGAAGAACAATAGCATTGACAAATAATGCAAGACCAACCGATAGCACAATACAAATAAAAAATAAACTGTATGCTTCCCTGATAGTAATTGATTCTGAAGGTAACGGTCGATTAGGTTGGTTTACTTTGTCAATTTGAATATCGAAAATGTCATTGATAATATTGCCTGCAGATGCCGTTAAACTTGCAGAGATGGCTGCAAGAATAATGTTTATGACAGGAAATTTTTCAGGGGAAGCAACTGCTGATGCAACAAAAACTGAAATAATAATAATACAAAAGTTTAATGGTCGGATAATTTTTATTGCAGCAGTTAGCTTTTCTATCAACTTAAAACCTTTTTGATTAGGAGGTCAGATGATAGAATAAGAAATTTAAATCAGTCATATCTGATTTGTAAAAGATTCAACCATGATTAAAACCGATTTTACGATGCGTTCCATCGCAGAATGGTTTGTTATTTGAACCACCGCATCTGCAAAGAGCAATTGAACCTTCCTTTATTTCCTCTTTACCATCTGTTCCAACAAAAACAAATTTTCCCTTTACAAGATAGGGACCATTTTTGCTCACCTGGACAGTTATTCCTGACTGCTGAGCTTGAGATGTTTGTGCATTTTGTTCTTCCATTTCAGTTTTCCTTTTAAATGATAAAGCTCCCGAAGGACAGTTATTTACAATTTTTATTATTTCTTCAGTTGAACCGGCAGACATATCAATCCACGATTTTCGCTGCGGATTAAAAATTGCAAGCGATGCTTTCCAGCATTTTGATGAATGAATACAAACATCCGGTTTCCAGATGACTGTTATATCTTTGTTAGGATATTTTACTGCTCTTTCTGACATAATAAAACTTCGGAAAAAATAAATAATTAAAATTCATTGATAATTCCAAAATGTATTTTCGCTTCACTAAAAGTATCTCCCTGTGCAAGAGCAAAGCTTACACCCAGGAGTCCGATTGCAGTTTCAATAGTAATTCCTGCACCGTAGCCGAAAATAAAATCTTCATTCTCTGAAACTCCTCTGTCAGGATCAGCTTGAATGAAATAATAACCTGCATCAAAAAAAATGAACGCATAAGATCTTTGTGTCATCATTAATCTGTACTCAAGATTGGACCAGGCAATTCTTGAAGCAAGGAACTGTTCTTCTCTGTAACCTCGAACTGTTCTTGTTCCTCCGAAACGCCAAAGATCGCTTTGCTCAAAAAATGGTCCGCGAAGTTCTTTGCCATTTACACTTAATGCAACAATATTACGAAAAAAAAGTTCATAGAAAGCACTGAACCCGGCTGTAATTCTTTGCAAATTAGGATTCGTTTCCAAACCGGGAGCTAAATATTCTTCAGGCCCGTTTATTTTTTTCCTGCTGAATGAATAACCTGTTTCAAATAAAAATCCTTCTGTTGAAGCCAATGGATCATTTCTTAAATCAATCTTCAAACTCAACCCAGTTGCGAGTGTTGAGGAATTATAAACAGTGAACACAGGAACTGTTCTTTCAGTTGGAATTACTTCTTCAGTTGCAATAAAAGCTGAAGCGGAAATATCTTCAGTTGCCAGAAACTCAATCGCACCTCCAATTCGTCTTTGTACATACGTTGTATCCATTATTCTCTGAAAAAGTTCAGCGTTAATATTAAACGGGTAGCTGAATAACCATGGCTCAAGATATTTTAACTCAAGCTCCTGCGATTCGCGTGTAAGTTTCTGCCACCGAATTGCTGCCGCTCTTCCTGTTCCGAACATATTTCTTAAAGTTACATTAACCAATCCTGTTACATAACCAGATTCATTATCATCAGCCGGAGGAACATAGCCTATTATACCATCAAAGTTGTTAGTATTTTTTTCTCTAACATTAATCTGAAGCACACCGTTGTTCTGTGAATCAACATAAAATTGCGGAACGGGAACTGGATCGAAGTAACGAAGTTTGTTAAGCCTCTTTGGTAAATTTTCAACTTTATCCTGTGAGTATTCTTCACCAGTGTCAATTCTCAGTTCCCTGATAATCACATAATCTTTTGTCGAGCTGTTCCCAGTAACTTCAATCTTATCTATCCGGCTTTTTCTTCCTCCTTCAAGCATAAGAAAAAGATCAGCATATTGTTCACCATCTGTTGAATCTTCATAAAAATATACAGATTGAATTTTTATCATTGCAAATGGAAATCCTTTATTTTCAAGTTCTGTGAGTAAACTGCTGATCGTAGTTTCTAATTCATACTGACTGAATATTTCACCTTTCAGATATTCGAATGATGACAGATGACTTATTATATCTGCTGAATCAGATGAAGTGAAAAAAAGATTTTTTATAAAAGTAGGCAGTCCTTCATCAATTTTAAGAAATAAATCAACTGTCTGCGAATCAGTTGAAAACGCATGCCTGGAATCAATAAATGAGAAATTAAAATATCCATTTGAAGAAAGGCTTGAAGCAATCCGATTTAGCGATGTATCAATTATCCCGGGAAAATAATTCTGGCCTTCATTTAATCCTGCCCATTTTGTTATTTCATTATCGCTGAAAACCTTGTTGTTATCGATTTCAATATTTTCAACTTTTTGTGAAAAAGACATCCCGGTTAATGTAACAGAGATCAGTAGAATTTTTTTAATGATGTGAATCATTTACGGTTTTAATTTTCTTACCGACCGGTTCAACAATTACTTTTTTAGCTGTTAAAAATGCGTCATCGATATTTACATCACAAACTTCCAAAGATTTTGCATTACAAATACCCGATGCTGAAGCGAATTGAAGTTGTTCTTCAAAATTTAATTTTTTGTTCCATCCATAAATTATTCCCGCAACGAAAGCATCACCGCTTCCTGTAGAATCAATTGTTTTAATCTCGGGAAGAGTTGTTCTATAATGAAAGTCAAAATTCGACGCATAGAATGCTTTGCCGGAATCTGTAATGAAAGCTTGTTTAATTCCATATTCATAAAAGGTTTTTAACAATTCAATTTGGCTGGTTTCATCATTAAGCATTAATCCAAGAGATAAATTAATTTCATCAACATTATTATGAACTATAGTCGGCGATAATTTCAAATTCTGCTCAAGATGTTTTCCATAAGTATCACAGATTGAAATTTTATCGAGCTTGTTTGCAATTTTTATTCCTTCAGTGAAAATTAAATCTGCTTCAGAATAAGGTGAGCTTCCGGAAAAAACAACTATCTCACAAGTCTGGATTGCTTTTTCCATTTTAAAAATAAAACTTTCAGCTTCATCAGATGAAACAGAAGGATTGTTACCAAAGAATGAATAAGTCCGGTTTGATGATTCATCAATAATTAT
The DNA here is from genome assembly GCA_025449775.1 of Ignavibacteriaceae bacterium. Taxonomy (GTDB): domain Bacteria; phylum Bacteroidota; class Ignavibacteria; order Ignavibacteriales; family Ignavibacteriaceae; genus IGN2. The sequence continues at coordinate 14,087 of JANWIS010000013.1, read as the reverse complement.
TGAAGCATCTCTTGTTTCACTTTTAATCTGAATATCGGTAAAAATAATTTTTTCGTTACGTAGAGCTTCACGCATTAATTTTCCATTTGTACCGCCGGTAAAAATCATTGCAGAGTTTGGAATGCCAAATTTATTCAACTGACGGTTTACATTTATTCCCTTTCCGCCTGCTTTGATAATTAATTTTCCATCACGGTTTACAGCAGACAGATCAAGTTTATTATAATAATATCGTCGCTCAAGAAGTGGATTTACAGTTACGGTAAGTATCATTTATTTTCAGCAGATGAACTAAATAAAAGGTGAACAGGTTTTGTTCACCATAATTTCAAAAGATGATTATCTTAATATCTGAACCTGTAAAGATCACCATAAAGCGGTGTATCGGGAGATAACCTGTAATCACCAAAGCCAGAATTATCTACAAACAAAAAACTTCGGTTGAGACTGTAGTACTGCCAGACTTCGTACGGTTTTGCATAATACTCAAAAGGATGTCGATCTATATTATCAGGAACCCCAAGAATTACAAGAACCATGCCCCGATCGGATCTCCAGCCTTCAAGCGAATATGTTGTGAAGTTTTCATTTGCATAAGCTATCCGGTTAAAATACTCATTGAAGACCGGGTTATATTCATCAGCAGGATTCGAATCATATTTTTTCCAGAATGCAACGAAACGCTTTGCTTTTTCCAAACGTCCGTCGGATGCATTGATGTAATCAAGATCTTCCGGGTTGGCAATATAGATTAGCTGATCAACAGATTTATCGAGGTCAGTAATGCTATTAGGAACACCAAACCATCGTGATACAAATGACTTTTTAGATAAACCCGATAATTTTCCATCTGAACTAATCAGGGAAACTCTGAGTAAATAATTTCCAAGGTTAAGTGTTAATGAATCAATTGCATTGAACACCTGGTTATTTCCGGATTTAACTTCCACTTTCTGCGCTGAATCGTAAACTACATTATCTTTTTCATCAATAATTTCATAGTTGACTGTGAATGATGTTGAAGTGTCAGAATAAATTTCAAAGAATGCAGAGAGTTCATCACGATCAGAAACAATATTCCTAGATACATTCGGAATAATTTTCGTGTTTCCTTCTACAATAGTTTTCTTTGAGATTAACATCACGTCACTCATTGAGGGGCTTGAGTTGAAATCTTTAACCAAAAATGTATTCTCCGAACTGTATTCGTTTTTTGAATCTTTATCCAGCAAAGAAGTTTTGAAAGAATAAACACCGGGACTTATTTCGAAGGAACGATGGCTGAGATTAAAATTATCAGGAGATGTAGTCTGTTCATAACTTATTGCAATGATTTTTTCATTCCATATTTTTTCAGTTATAAGATTTTCCTTGCTCTCATCAAAGATAGAAACTGTGAGTGAATATGAAGCTTCAAATCCCTGCCCGGTTTTTATAAATTGAACTGCATCGTATGGAACCTGTAGGTAAACATCCAGCCTGGTTTTGCCTTTCGCTCCTTTAAAGCCTATAAAATCCTGGTAATATTTTACTCTGTTAACAGGAGTCTCGGAATAATCATCAGATTGGGGAGTACTTATCCCGGTGAAAATCAATATTGCTGATAAAATTATTTTTTTCATTTCATTCCTCCTAAAAATTATTTTACCTTTGCAAAAAGATCGTATTCGTTACTATCGTAAATCTTTGCCGAATAAAAATTACCTTCTAAAAGTTCATCATCACCAGTTGAAAGAATCACTTCACCGTCAATCTCAGGTGCATCTCTGTAAGTGCGTCCAATATAAAAATCCCCTTCCTTAGCTTCAACTAATACTTTTAGTTCCTTGTCTATTAAATTATTGTTCTGATCGGCTGATATTTCCCTTTGAATTTCCATTAATCTGCCTAATCTTTCTTTTTTCAGTTCAGCGGGAACCGGATCACCAAGATCATAGCTGAAAGTGTTTTCTTCCTGCGAATAAGTAAATGTTCCCATCCTTTCGAATTTAATATCTTCAACAAAATTACATAACTCTTCGAACTCGCTTTCTGTTTCTCCCGGATAACCGATAATAAATGTAGTCCTCAAAACTAAATCAGGAATTTTTTCTCTCAGTTTGTATAATAATTCTTTTGTTTGCCTGCTTGAAATTCCTCTTCGCATTGATTTAAGAATTTTATCAGAGATATGTTGAAGCGGAATGTCCAGATATTTGCAGACTTTATCATTGTTTTTAATTTCATCAATCAGTTCAAGAGGGAAGCGGGATGGATAAGCGTACATCAGCCGGATCCATTCAATTCCATTGATCTCACTCAACCTGTTAACAAGTTCCGCGATATTTTTTTTAGAGTAAAGATCTTTTCCATAATCGGTTGTATCCTGTGCAATGATCACTAATTCTTTAGTATTGTTTGCAGCGAGGAATTTTGTTTCTTCAACAAGTTCTTCGATTGGTCTTGAACGATGCAATCCTCTCATTATCGGGATTGCACAAAATGAGCAAGGGTGATCACAGCCTTCGGATATTTTTAGATATGCTGTGTGTGAAGGAGTTGATATTACTCTTTCTCCAAGAAGATTTTTTTTTAATTCCCCGCCAAGTTCCTGAATAATCCGTTCATAATCTTCAGTTCCAAAAAATATATCAACTTCAGGAATTTCTTTTTGAAGATCTTCTTTATACCTGCTTGAAAGACATCCTGCAACAAAAACTCTTTTTATTAATCCTGAATTTTTATTTGCTACCGCAGAAAGAATTGTGTTCACCGATTCTTCCTTTGCAGCATCAATAAATCCGCAAGTGTTGATAATAACGGTATCAGCTTCTGTTGGGTTTGACCGTAAATCAAGATTATTAAGCTGTAATTGCCTTAGCAGTCTTTCTGAATCAACTGTGTTCTTAGCACAGCCTAAAGTTATTACGCTTACTTTTTCTCTTGTCTTCATTTATTAATTAAAATATTTCTTTCAGCTTAGATACCTGAGATAAAGCCAGATTACAGGTGCACTAAAAAACAGTGAATCGAACCTGTCAAAAAATCCTCCGTGACCGGGAATTAAAGCAGACGAATCCTTTACAGCTGAATCTCTTTTAAATAAAGATTCAACCAGATCTCCAACCTGCCCGATAATTCCAATAATAATTCCAATTATGATCCCATCATGCCAATTCAAAAAATCCAGTACAAATAGTTTAGCTAAAATCAGAGTTAGCAATGAAAAAATAAAACCAAAAATTGCTCCTTCCCAGCTTTTCTTTGGACTTACACGTGGGAATAATTTATGCCTTCCTAATGCTGTTCCACCGTAATATGCGGCTGAGTCTCCCATCCAGATTGAGGCAAGAACAGAAAAAACAAGATATGCACCACGGATGTATAATTCATTAATCGAAGGATAAAATTCTCGTAAAGCGATAAATGTTGTTGAAAAAATTCCGATGTAAAATATTCCCAAAAATGTTGAACCGAGATTAATTATCGCAGAACCTTTATTCCGGAAAAGTTCTGTAATTAATAATACAAGTGAAGCGATAATTATTATTACAGAAACATCTATAAAATGCCGGTACTGATTTATTAATAAAAGAAGGATAAAAAAACTTCCGATGAACAGATTAGCATTTGCATTTTTATTCTTTACAAGCTGGCAAAATTCATAATAGGCCATTAAGCTGATGCTAACCACAAAACCAAAGAAGAAAAACTTTCCAAGATAAACAGCAATAAGAATAAGAGGAATTGCAATTAAAGCAACGATCACCCTTTTTGAATTTTCTTTAAGCGTCATTCTCTTCCGGGTTGGATTCATTTAACCTTGATGCCTGAATAAATTCTATTGCTTCCTGAACATCCGATTTTATTACCATCAGTTTTATAATTGAAAGGTTACCGGGAGCCGGGAAACTGGAATCAATTTGTGAAAGAAGTGTAACTGAAATTCCTGCATTCTCCAGGTACGCTTTAAACATTTCTGCTTCTATTTTATTTTGTGAAGTATAAACCAGAACCCAATCATCCTGAGAGAGCTCAGAATATTTCTTAAATTCTTCTTCATCGACCAATGGAATATCACAATCCGGACAAATAACTATACCGGATACATATTCATAATTACAGTTAGGACAAACCGGCATTTATACTCCCGGATGGTTTAATCTTCTTATAATATTTTTTTATAAAAAATATCAGTACAAGAAACAGAGAAAGCATTGCAGAGAAGTATAAAATATTCATATTCAAAGATGCAGGATCAACAACATCGCTTTGAATCAGTTCATCATCACCAAAAGTAAAATAAAGTATAACTGCTATAAAATTATTCAGAAAATGAAGTATGACCGGAATTATAATGGATTGACTGGAATAAGCTGCAAACCCAAAATAGAATCCTAAAATTATTAAGGGAATTATACCGTATGGATTGAAATGATAAGCGGCAAAGAAAACCGCTGTGATTAATGCTGCAAGATATGGTTTCAGCTTAAATTCAAAACTGCGTTGTATGTAACCTCTGAAAAGTAATTCTTCACTTATTGCCGGGATTACTGATATAGTAATTATAACCAGCAGCATTTCCGGAACATTCTGTGCACGCATCAGGTTGCCGAAAGTTTTTTCAATCAGTTCGTTTAGAGAGTCTAGAAAAGTTTTTATTGTTGAAATAAACGGTGAAGATGCAGCCCATTGTTCCACAAAATAATTCTGGATGTACAGAAAACTTTGCAACATCGGCGTAAGTATGACGATTCCAATTACGAATAATAATAATTCATTCCATCTGGGCAGTTTGAGTAAAATGATTTTTGAAACATCTCCGTATATCCATTTACTAAATAGTAAAGCAGGCAACATAATAAAAAGAACTTGTCCTGCTATTGTAATTAATCTCAACCCGTTAACAGGAGCTGCTTCAAGTTCGAAACCGAATATTAACAATGTGAGCAAGCCGCCTAAAAACTGGTAAAGAATAAATCCACCAACCAATCCCAGGAACGCTGCAGCAATCGGCGAAATTACCGGGTAAGGCGAGTAAAGATCCTTGTTGTTTCCTATTTCACTACCTTGTTCAGGATCGGGTTGGTTATCTTCTTTGTTAAAATCTTCCATTATTATTTTGGATTATCATTCATCTTTATTTGAAGCAAAGATAACAAATTAAAAAATGAATAATAAAAAAATAGGGAGTCAAAGCTCCCTTAAAAATAAATGAATTAATTTTATTATCGCTTGGATTTTAATTCGCCGGCAAGTCCTTCATACTTGTTCAATTTTGCTTCCACATATCCGATTACAACTTTGGTTCTTACTTTAACAGGCATTTTCAGAGTGTCATTTGTCAGCCAGATGATAATATTTCCTTCGTGTTTAAAAAGTCCGCCTTCTTTGACTAACGGTTCAATAACAAGGCATTCAAATTTTCCTGCAGGAACTTCGATAACTTCTTTCCCCAAATATTTTACATCAAGGTCGTAAACTTTATTTTTATAAAAATTTTTAAGCTGGATAAGATCGTTCACTTTCATATTTGAATAATCAAATGTTCTGGCATAATAAAAAGCAGAGACGATATCATTTACATAAAGCGGAATTTCATACTCACCCTCACTCGTTTTTGCTTTACCTTTCCTGTGATCAAAGAATGCAGAAAAATCTCTTGTATATCCGCCTTCTCTAATATGCTGTTCAAATCTCCATGGAAACATTCCTTCAACATCGAGATAAGTTTCATAACGGTCCCTTACTTTATAAAACATATCGAAGCTGGGAACAGAATTAACTTCAAAAGTAACGTGGTATGCATTGCGACCGGAAATTTTTTTGATCCTTGGAATTTCCATTACAGCAATTCCTGCAGTAACAAAACCATAGTTTACATCGAAGGTTAACTTTTCACCTTCTTTGAAAGCTTTGTTTTCCAGTTTCCTGAATTCATTTTCTGATGATGAAGTTTGAGGAATGACCAGAAAACTGTACAAAACGATGATTGAAAAAACATACAATCCTCTTAAAAAAAACATTTTATTGCTCCGATTTAATTCAAATTTTTCAATACGCTTTTAGTCTCGTCAAATACTCTGCCAATATCAATGCTATTCATGCAATCTATTTTTTCACATTGTTGACGTGTACAATTGTTGCAATCAATTGTCGGACTGAAAATTGTCATTTTATCTGTATACGGTCCCCATCTTTTTTGTGAACACGACAAAATATTTGGGAAAAATCCAATGACATAAACACCCAAAGCAGCAGCAATGTGCATTGGTCCGGTAGAATTTGAAATGAAAAGATCTGCTTTATTTATTAATGCTTTCAACATTGGCAGATCAAGCTCACCTGCAAAGTTTATAATTGATTTGTTCACTTCGAACTCTTTGCAAAGCACTGCTTCATTTTTATTTCCTGTAATGATTACAGATACATTTTCCAGAGAGCTTAAACTTTTTGTGAGCTCTATTAATTTTTCTTTTGGAAGATCAACCGAACTGCCTCCGCTTCCCGGATGAACAATTACAATTTTATGGTTCAGATCAATACGCTTTTCTTTTAACATCCTGTTTATCGTTTCTGTGTTTTCAATTTTCACATATAGATTGAAATTAATTTTGGTTGATAAATCCCCGTCATCAATTCCTAACTTTTTTAAAAGATTGAGATTATATTCAAGCTCGTGCCGTTCAGCATATTTGCGATGTTCAAAAACTTTTATATTGAACAGGAAGGAGTACCACCTGTAACCGGTACCGATACGGTTTGTAATGCGAGCAAAGAACATCATCAGAGAAATCATAAAAGTCGGGTTAACTACAATGCAAGTATCAAAACCTTTTGATTTTATTAGGAGTAAATTTTCATTGAAGTGCAGCTTATTATTTTCTTCGATTGCAATCACAACATCGTCTATGAAAGGATTATTCTCCAGAAGTGAACTTGTGTATTTTCTTACAAAGTATTCAACGATACAATCAGGATATTTTCGTTTCACCAATTCAGCCATAGGTAAAGACAGAACAACATCACCAATCCTGTCAGTTCTTACAATCAGAAGTTTTTTAGGTGAAATCATTTACGTGATAAGTATGGATTATTTTTTAAATAAAATCTCCACGGCAATCCGACTGACTTTGTTATACCAATCCTCTTTGAAGTACCAATCTCATCTTTTTGTACACGCTTACCGGATGTAAGGAATATTTCATTTCCAGTGATGTCAGTTCCAGAATGTGATTTATCAATTGCAAAAGCACGGCACAATTTACCCGGTCCGCTTGTTAAATTAAAAATTTCTTTTTCGTTTTTGAGTTTTCTGTCGAAACGGTTTTTCACCATTAATTCAATACCCGAAACTGGTTCAACAGCCCGTATTAAAACAGCAGTACCCTGTCCTTTTTTGCCCGTTACAACATTACAGCAATGATGTGCACCATACGTGAAATAAACATACAAATATCCTCCGTCCTCAAACATTATTTCATTTCTTTTTGTTTTCCTTCCGTAAGAGTGTGCCGCCTGATCAAAGTCACCGTTATATGCTTCAACTTCTACAATCATTCCTGCAAGAAAATTTTTTCCATGTTTTTTAACCAAAATTTTTCCTACTAAATTTCTTGCAACAGGAAGCAGATCCTTCCTGTAAAAACTTTTTTTTAATTTGATATTAGGAAGCTTCTTTGACATACGAGATGAAATTATTATCTGAAAGGTACCAAGAGTTAAAATTATTACAAGGAGCGAATTTCTTCAATTCTTTTAAGATAGAATTCTTCTTTATCCGGGTTACGCTGGATTAATATTCTATAAATTTCTATTGCTTCCTTTTTACCGCCCTGTGATAAATAAATTTTAGCTAGTGTTTCTGAGGCAAGCTTACTTTTATCCGCACCTTCGGTTGTTCTTTTATATTCATAAGTTCCGGGGTCATTTATTCTTTCAAACTTTGTGTTCATCACATCCTTAGCAATCTGTTCAAGCCTGTCTTCTATCGCAATATTATTTTCTGCTTTTTGATTTTCGTTTGAATTAAGAAATTCAACGCTGTCTGACTTATTCAGAAATATATTTCCACGTGAAGAGTCAAAAGGTGAAATAATTTTTTCCGGCAGATTGAATTTATCCTTATAAAAATTGAAAGTATCATTTGAATTAAGTAAGTCACCAGCTTTTCTAAAATAATTAGCAGCAAGATCAGTATTACCAAGTTGTATCTGAGCTTTCCCCATTAAAATAAATGCAAGCGGATGTTCGGGAAAAAACTTTATTCCATTCCTGAGTATTATAACTGCATTTTGAACTTTATCATTTTGGAGGTGATATTCGGCGGTTCTCAAAAACAACGGAGAGTTGTTATTGAGCTCGTACAGTAGTTTTACTCTGGCGGTTAAATTTTCATCCACTATTCAACAAAAATTATTTGTGACTGCTTTTTGCATAAGCATGCCTGATGGACGTTATCGAAACGAAAGAAAATCCGACAAAAAATAATAATTGAAAAGGAAGAGCAGCTATTTCCATAAAATAGAGACTTGACGCAACCCCTATTAAACAGTAGAATGCAAGCACCAGTTCAACAATTACTGCAAATCCGATTTTCCGGCTTGAATATTTTTTACCAACCCAGGTATCTTTTTCAGTAACGAGTTGGAATTTTGGAGTGCGTACAAATTCACTTTTACGATTTAACAATCCTTCAAAAACTGCACGTGAGTTATTCAAAGCGAAACCCATGCTTCCTGCCATAAATACAGGGAACAAAACAATCCTTTTCCGCCAGTCGGGATGAATATCTTTTTGTGAGTACAAATAAAACAGAAATGAGCTGATAAATGCAAGAACAAATATTGACATGAATGCAAAATAAACTTCATAACCGCCGCTGTTTTTTATAAAGATTAGCGGGACGTTTAAAATAGCAGCGAGAAGTATAAACGGGAATACAATATTATTAGTTAAATGAAATGAGCTGTATAATTTTATCCGCAATGGAACATCAGATTTCCAAACCATAGGAAGAATTTTTTTTGCAGTTTCGATTGCGCCTTTAGTCCATCTGAATTGCTGTGACTTCAGAGCATTAATTTCAGAAGGAAGTTCTGCAGGTGAGGTAAAATCTTTTAAGAAGATAAACTTCCATCCATTTAGTTGAGCACGGTAACTTAGATCTAAGTCTTCAGTTAAAGTATCAGCATGCCAGTTACCTGCATCTTCGATACAGGATTTTCTCCAGATCCCGCCTGTTCCGTTAAAGTTGATGAAGAAGCCGGCCTTATTCCGTACTGATTGTTCAATTACAAAATGTCCATCGAGTGCAAGTGCCTGTGCTCTTGTGAGGAGTGAGTGATCTCCGTTCAAATGTTCCCATCGAGTTTGGACCATTCCGATATTTTCGTCTGAGAAAAATTTTAAAGTCTTGGTTAGAAAATTTGAGTGGGGAATAAAATCTGCATCGAAAATAGCAATAAAATCTCCATTGGCAATTTTTAATCCTTCTTTTAAAGCTCCGGCTTTAAATCCTTCACGATTGTTTCTCCTGATGTGCTCAATATTAAAACCTTCATTCTTCTTTTTTTCCACAGACTTTGCAACAACGTTTATAGTTTCATCAGTTGAATCATCGAGAACCTGGATTTCTAATTTTTCTTTTGGGTATTCAATTTCACAAACTTTATCTATTAATCTTTCTACAACGTAAAGTTCATTATAAAGTGGGAGCTGGATTGTGACTAAAGGTTTTTCTTCATATTCCATTTCCGGATGCAGGTTTACATTTCTGTATTTCCTGTGGTAATAGAGAAGGATGAATCCGTGAAGCCCAAAGATGAACAGAATCAATAATGAAATAAAATATCCTATTAGTACTATATCATCCATAATTATTTCCTGTTAATTACCAGCCTGAGACTACAGCAAGAAGAATATCTTCTGAAATTTTATCAAGTGCTGTCAGAATTGCTGTGTCCCTGTTATTGGTTACATCAGCAGGAACATAGTCTCCGTAGTTGGAAAATGATTTATCAAAAATTGTTTTTCTTTGCACTAAATCTTTATAAAGTACTTTAACTGTTATCGTCAGCCGTCTCGATGTGATCTCTTCTCCGGCACTGACAATTGCTGGTGCATCTGTAACAGAAGTGATCACACATTCCAGCGAAGCATTTGCTGTTATTCTCTCTGTTACCTGAAGAGAGTTATCGTCAATAAATTTCCGAATTATATTGTCAGTAAGCAGTTCTCTCAACCCTGGAATAGCCGCTGAACTTCTGTCTTCTGCAATGGGAATTGCAATTGTTTTTAAGTGTTCCGGAACAGAAGCACCGGTAAATGAATAAGCGCAACACCCAAAATTAACCAACATACTTGTCCCGAACAATACAATTAAAATTAAAGCGAGCTTTATTTGCGGTTTATCTTTTAAGTAAAAATTCAATTTTAGTCTTCAATTAAATCGTATTGTTTTATCTTCCTGTAAAGGGTTCTTTCACTAATATTCAGCAATTTAGAAGCCTTCCGTTTATTTCCCCTCGTTTTATCGAGAGCAGCTTTAATGGTTTCTTTTTCAAGTTCATCCAATGAAAAAACATTTTTCTTCGAATGATCACCTTTAACACTTGCATCTCCACTTGTTTGAATAACTAGATCCTTTAATTCAACCAGATCTTTTTTAATCTCAAATAGTGCTCTGTAAAATAATTCTCTGTCAGCATCTTCCGGTGTCTTTCTTAAAAAAACAGGAAGATGTCTTGATGAAAAAGATTCCTCTCTTTGCGTTACCAATTCCGTAAACGAATCTTCATCCAGAATTCCGGTTCTGTTTAATGCAACTGCTGTTTCAATTGTATTTTTAAGCTCACGAACATTTCCAGGCCAATTATAATTTACAAGAATTTCTATTGCTTCAGGTGTAATTGCTGGCAGTGCTATTTTACTCGTGTTTGAATATTCGGTTAGAAAGTGATGAATCAACAATTCTATATCTTCTTTTCTGTTTCGTAAAGGTGGAATGTTAAGCGTTACTGCTTTCATCCTGAAGTATAAATCTTCTCTGAATCGTCTTCTGTCCACTTGTTCTTGTAAATCTTTATTTGTGGCTGCAATTATTCTTACATCTACCTTGGTAATATTCTCTCCGCCTATTCTCATAAACTCTTTAAATTCAATTGCTCTTAAAACTTTTACCTGTGTTGATAAAGGCATTTCGGCAATTTCATCAAGAAATAATGTTCCACTATCTGCTATTTCAAAATATCCTTTTCTATTTTCAAAAGCTCCGGTGAAAGATCCTTTTTTATGACCAAATAGTTCGCTTTCCAAAATCCCTTCTGGGATAGCACCGCAATTAACGCTGATAAGTTCGTTACCTGCTCTTTTGCTTGAATTGTGTATTGCTCTAGCAAAAATTTCTTTACCAACTCCGCTTTCTCCATAAATAAGAATAGTTATATCTGATTGAGAAACATGCATTACCGTATCAACAAGATTATTAATCTCGTTTGACCTGCCAATTATTCCGTTTTGCTTCTTAAATTCTTCTTTGTTCATAAATTTTGATAGTAAGTATCGAATGACAAACTGACGCAAGTGTAAACATAAATATTATAATACTGAATTTAAACTTACTTATTTCGGGTGACATAGTTTAATTTTCAGCTATAATTTCAATGAAAGTCCGTCTTTAGCAATCTTGATTCTAATTCCTGTTTCTTTGAACTGTTTTGCCAAAATATCACTTATCCTCGATTCATCTTCATCCGAATAATGTGTGAGATATGTTATTCCGGATTGCAATGCCTGAAGTTTTTTAATAAGTGTTTTGATAGGAATATGAGTTGCTTCAGCAACCATAATGTCTGGAGAAATTTCATTGAATAATAGTAAATCATCTTCAGAAGCAATATCAGAAGTGTAAATAATTTTTTTATTTCTTAGTTTGAAAAGTAAACTTATGCTGATCGGAATCAGGTCATTAAATTTTGAAGTATAATCTTTCAAATTATCCAGATGAGAATTCTTTTTGGCTGTAAAAGAAAAATCATCATAAATATTAATTAGATTCTCAGTTTCAAATGGTTTGTATTGAATTTCAAATCCCAATCTCTCATTAACGATGTACGAATGCAAAAGAAATTGCTTTATTATTTGAATCAGCTTTTGATGAATAAAAATATCAAGCGGTTTAACTCTCTTCAGTAATTTCATTTGAACAATTAAAGATGCGAGCCCGGAATAATGATCCGGATGAAGATGAGTAAAAATTATTCCATCGATTGAAATGAAATTGATTTTATTTTTCAGCAATGCACGTGATATTCCATCACCGGCATCTATTAGCAAGTTGTAATTTTCTGTAGAAAAGAATAAAGAAGAGTGATTTCTTTTGGCCGAGGTTTTACCTGAACTTGTACCAAGAAATTTCAGTTTCAAGGTTACTTTGGGGAAACCGGAACGATACTTCCGTTTATTTTAAACTTTGAATTGAGAACACCAAGAAAATTTTCTGCATCATCATAATTCTCAAACTTTCCGGCATAAACAACATGAAAAGTTGTTCCACCAACTGTTTTATCAACCATTCGTGAAAAAATTCCAGAACTCACAAATTCCTGATTTAGATTCTTTGCATTCTCTAAATTTGTAAATGCACCTGCTTGAACTGTATACTTATAATCTTCTTCTGAAAGTGATCCATCCTGGGGCGGAGTTTCCTGTTTCTTTTCGACTTCGTTTTTTTCCTGCGAGTTTAAATTCTGATCAGCAATTTTAATATAAGGCGATTCAGGGTAGGATTTTGTCAGTTCATTGAGTTTTTCTTCTGCAGTATCATAGAGTCCAAGAGCATAATAATACGAATAAACACGATAAAGAGCTGCATCTGCATATTTACCATTCGGATATTTTTCGACAATATCCTGATAAATAATTATTGCTTCCTGCCCGTTCTCAGTCAACACACCATCAAGAAACATAACTGAAGGATCATCCGGTTTTTTTTCTTTTAATTCTACTAAACCTTCTTTGACCTGTGCAAGGTTTCCACTCTCAATCATTTTTAAATAAGGAACGATATCTGTTTCTTGTGAATAAGAAAAAGATGTAAATATGAGAAGACTTATGATTAAATGGAATGAATTTGGTTTTACTTTATTCGTAGACATTATTCAACTGATTTATGAACGCGAAATTCCGGTTAAAATTATCCGGTCAATGATAAGTTTTCTTCAACTAAATTTGCAAAACCGATAAACTCACCAAACAATGTTCCTGAAGTTGCACGGTTTATTTTTACTTTTACGTAATCTCCGGGTTTAATTCTGTAATCTGCCTGAATAATAATTACTTTATTGGAATCGGTTCTGCCTGATAAAAATTGATCTGATTTTTTACTGAATCCCTCAACAAGCATGACTTCATCCTTGCCAACTAATTCCTGATTCAGTTCCAAAGAAATTTGCTGCTGTACATTAATTATTTCCTGCAAACGTTTAGTCTTTGTTTCTTCACCAATATCATCTTTTATATGGAATGCTTTTGTACCTTCCCTTGGAGAATATTTAAACATATAAGCTCCGTCGTATCTTACAGTTCTCATTACATCGAGAGTTAAAACATGGTCTTCATAGGTCTCTGTTGGGAAACCGGAAATTATATCAGTTGAGAAGCTGACACCCGGAATAATTTTTCTTGCTTTATCTACAAGATTGAGATAGTGTTCAATTGTGTAAGTACGGTTCATCATTTCAAGAATCCTATTTGAACCGGATTGCACAGGCAAGTGAATGTAATTACAAATATTGGGATGTCCGGCGATTGTATATAAAAGCTTATCTGATAAATCCTGTGGATGAGAAGTTGTAAACCTTATTCTTACCGAACGATTTACACTAGCACATACAGATAGTAAATCTGCAAAATCATGTTCCTGGTCCCGATATGAATTAACGTTCTGACCAAGCAGAGTTACTTCTTTAAATCCACGTTCGGAGAGCTGAAATATTTCATCAACAACTGATTCGAGCGAACGGCTTCTTTCTCTTCCACGAGTAAAAGGTACAACACAGAAAGTGCAAAATTTATCGCATCCTCTCATTACCGATATCCATGCCTGC